>CALVZR010000001.1 GCA_944372565.1 uncultured Clostridia bacterium
TCCCGACCTTTCGCGCAAGATCTACGCGGGCAGCGATATCTTCCTGATGCCCTCCAAAACCGAACCGTGCGGGCTTGCGCAGATGATCGCCTCGCGTTACGGCGCGGTGGCGGTCGTTCGGGAAACGGGCGGGCTCAACGACAGCATCAAGGCATGCACGGGGGAGGCGGGCAACGGTTTCACTTTCCGCGATTACAACGCGCACGACATGCTTTACGTGCTGCGCGAGGCGGTGCGTTTCTACCGCGACAAGGATACGTGGGCGAAAATCGTTTTCCGCGCGATGGAAAGCGATTTCGGCTGGAAGGTTTCCGCCAAACGCTACGAGGGACTTTACGACAAGATCACCGGCTGACAACCGCCTTGCCGGTGAAAATTCACAAAAGCGGACAAACAACGAGGAGAATACATGAATACGAATTTTACCGAGAAGGACGCGGCTGCACTGATCAAAGGCAAACTGTCCCGCTATTTCGGAGTTTCGGCAAAGGAGGCGACAAAGGAACAGCTTTATAAAGCCGTTGTGATGTCGGTGCGGGACATTCTGCTGGAAAAAAGACAGAAATTTTATAAAAAATACCGTTCGCAGAACGGCAAGCGGGTCTATTACCTGTGCATGGAGTTCCTGCTCGGGCAGTCGCTCAGAAACAACATCTATAATCTGGATGCGGAAAAGGCGTTTTCGGGCGCGCTCAAAGATACGCCGGTCACGCTCGCGGAGCTTTACGACATGGAACCGAACGCCGGGCTGGGAAACGGCGGGCTGGGCAGGCTTGCGGCGTGTTTTTTGGACGGGCTCGCCACGCAGGACTATCCCGCCATGGGTTACTCCATTTTATACGAATACGGGCTGTTTACGCAGAAGATCGTGGACGGCTGGCAGACCGAACTCCCCGAAATCTGGCTGCCCGGCGGGGAAGTGTGACTCACGCAGAGGACGGATCTCACTTTCAAAGTGAAATTCGACGGGTATATCAAAGAACGCTGGACGGAGAACGGGCTGGTCGCCGAGCACATGGACGCGAAGATCGTGGAAGCGCAGGCGTACGATATGATGGTTTCGGGCAAGGATTCCGAGGCCGTTTCCGTACTGCGGCTGTGGCGCGCGCAGAACGAACACGAATTCGATATGAATTCTTTCTCGCAGGGCGATTATATGCGCGCCATGCAGGAGGATACCGAGGCCGAACTCATCTCCAAGGTGCTCTATCCTTCGGATAATCACTACGAGGGCAAATCGCTGCGCTTAAAACAGCAGTATTTCCTCGTTTCCGCGTCTTTGCAGAACATTTTAAAAGACCATCTGCGGCGGTACGGTTCGCTCGATACCCTGCCCGATATGGCTGCCATCCACATCAACGACACGCACCCCGCGCTCTGCATCCCCGAACTCATGCGCCTTTTGATGGACGAACACGGCTATTCCTGGGAAAAAGCGTGGGATATCGTCACGCGGACGGTGGCTTACACCAACCACACGGTGATGAGCGAGGCGCTCGAAAAGTGGAACGAAGACCTCATTTCGAGAAGACTGCCGCGCATCTATTCCATTTTAAAAGAGATCAACCAGCGTTTCTGCGGGGAGATGTGGAACAGATTCCCGGGAGATTGGGATAAGATAGACAGAATGTCCGTCTTTTCGCACGGGCAGGTGCGTATGGCCAATCTGAGCGTGATCGGCTCGCACAAGGTAAACGGCGTTTCCGCCCTGCATTCGGAAATCATCAAGGAAAGCGTTTTCAAGGATTTTTACGACGTCTGGCCGGATAAATTCACCAACGTGACCAACGGCATCGCGCACAGGCGGTGGCTGTGCCAGTCCAACCCCGAACTTTGCTCGCTTTTGAGCGACTGCATCGGAGACGGGTTCGTGATGGCCGCGGAAAAACTCTCGGCTTTTAAGAAATTTGAAAACGACGAGAGCGTTCTGAAACGCTTAAACGAAATCAAAAAAATCAAAAAAGAGCAGTTCTGCGCGTATGCGAAGGCGACGGAGGGCGTTTCGCTCGATCCCGATTCGCTTTTCGACGTGCAGGCCAAGCGGCTGCACGAATATAAGCGCCAGCTGATGAACGCGATGCACGTCATCGCGCTCTACAACGACTTGAGGGAAAATCCCGATCTGCCCGTTCAGCCCAGAACGTTCGTGTTCGGGGCGAAGGCGGCGCCGGGGTATTACTTTGCGAAGGAGATCATCAAACTCATCTGGTCGCTCGGCAAAGACATCGAAAAAAATCCCAAAATCGCGGAAAAACTGCGCGTGGTGTTTATGGAAAATTATTCCGTTTCCATGGCGGAAAAGATGATGCCCGCGGCGGAGATCAGCGAACAGATTTCCCAGGCGGGGAAAGAGGCGAGCGGCACGGGCAACATGAAGTTTATGATCAACGGCGCGCTCACCGTGGGCACGCTGGACGGCGCGAACGTGGAAATGCAGGAGGCGTGCGGCGCGGAAAACATCTTCATCTTCGGGCTGACCGCCGAGGAGGTGGAGGAACTCTGGAAGAAGGGCTACAACGCCACGGAATATTACAGCCGCAATCCCCGCCTCGAACGGGTGATCGATTCGCTCAACCGCGGGTTCAACGGCACGTCTTTTTCCAACATCGCTTCCTATCTCGTGAAGGGCAGCCCGGTTGCCGATCCGTATATGTGTATGGCGGATTTCGGCGCGTACTGCGATATCCACGCTAAGGCGGAAGAAACGTACCGCGACAAGATGAAGTGGGCGAAGATGTCGCTCAACAACATCGCCGCGGCGGGCAGGTTCTCCGCGGACAGGAGCGTAAGAGAATACGCCGAGAAGATCTGGGGTCTCAAAAGAATAAAATGACGCCGCGTATTTCGGCTCTGCGGCGCGGGGAGAAACATGAATTATTATTTCAATCCGCTGGATAAGCGGTGCAAGAGCGTTACAGGCGGCGCCGAAAGGAAAACGCCCGTAACTTTCCGTGTGTTTTCGGATGCGTCGTTCTGCGATCTCGTCATCCGGAAAGACGGCGAAAACGACAGCTGCTACTGCGCGATGGAGCGGGAGGACGGCAGTTTTACCTACACGCTCACCCTGGGGGATTCCGGGCTGTACTGGTATTATTTCCGTTTGGATAAAAAGCAGTATATCGGCGCGGGAGAGGGGCTGAACGCGGCGCTTTCGGTCAATCCGCGCGCCTATCAGCTCACCATTTTCACGCCCTTTGAAACGCCCGACTGGATCAAGGGCGGCGCGGTGTATCAGATCTTTCCCGACCGTTTTCGCAGGGGCGGGGAGATCCGCAAAAAAGAGGGGCGGACGTTCCATGAAAAATGGAACGAACTTCCCGTATATCTGCCCGATGAAAACGGCGAGGTGAAAAACGACGACTTTTTCGGGGGCAACTTCGCGGGGATAGAGGAAAAACTCGATTATCTGGCGGAGCTGGGCGTTACGGCGATCTATCTCAACCCGATTTTCGAGGCGTTCAGCAACCACCGCTACGATACGGGCGATTTTATGAAGATCGATCGGACGCTCGGCACGGAGGAGGAATTCAAAAGCCTGCTTGCCGCCGCGCGCTCGCGGGGGATCCGCGTGATTTTGGACGGCGTTTTCAACCACACGGGGGCGGACAGCCGCTATTTCAACAAATTCGGGCGTTACGATTCCGTGGGGGCTTATCAGAGCAAGGATTCCCCCTATTACGGGTGGTACAAGTTCATCGAATATCCCGGAAAATACGTTTCTTGGTGGGGATTCGACACCCTGCCCGCCGTAAACGAGGACTGCCCCGGATACGAGCGGTTCATCGCGGGAAAGGACGGCGTTTTGGAACACTACACCCGCCTCGGCATCGGCGGCTGGCGGCTGGACGTGGCGGACGAGCTGCCCGACGATTTTATCCGCAAGATCAGAAACGCCGTGAAGGCGGCGGACCCCGAGGCGCTGCTCGTGGGCGAAGTGTGGGAGGACGCCTCCAACAAGGTTTCCTACAACGTGCGCCGCAAATATCTGCAGGGCGCGGAGCTGGACGGCGCGATCGGCTATCCCTTCCGCGCGGCGGCGCTGAAATTCGTGAAGAAAGGGGACGCGCGCGCCTTCGCGACCTTCGTAAAAACGCAGATCGACCACTATCCCAAACAGAGTCTGGACGTGTGTTTCAACGTGCTCGGCACGCACGATACCAAGCGGATCATCACCGAACTTGCGGAAAACACGCCCGAAACGGCAGATAAGGCCGCGTGGGCGGCGTTCTCGCTCGACGAAAACGCCTATCGGCAGGCGAAGGAGAAACTGAAGATCGCCTCCCTGCTGCAATTCACCGTGCCCGGCGTTCCCTGCGTGTATTACGGGGACGAGGCAGGAATGCAGGGATACAAAGATCCGCTGAACCGCCTGCCCTTCCCGTGGGGAGAAGAGGACGAAGAGCTGGAAGAGTGGTATCGTTTTCTCGGCAGGCTGCGCGCCCGCGCTCCCTTTGCGGGCGGGGAATATAAAGAACTCTACGCCGACCGCCGCGCCCTCGTTTTCGAGCGGAGGAAGGGGAGCGACGCCGTCGTGGTGGCGGTGAATATGGGGAGCAACGAATATTCCCTGCAATTCGAGGGAGAGATCGTGGAACTCGTTTCCCGCAGGCGGCTGAA
The DNA here is from genome assembly GCA_944372565.1 of uncultured Clostridia bacterium. Lineage (GTDB taxonomy): Bacteria > Bacillota > Clostridia > Christensenellales > Borkfalkiaceae > UMGS775. Next base: position 4,618 of record CALVZR010000001.1, read on the forward strand.
AGGCGGCGCGGTCATAAAACCGCATTCCTATGGCGTATATTATACGGAGGAGATATGACTTACGAAGAAGTCGTTTCGGAAATCGAAAAACTCTCCACCGAAAAACTGAAAAAATTCACGGAAAAACTCACGCCCACGCACGATCGCGTGTACGGGGCGCGGGTGCCCGATCTGCGCGCGCTTGCAAAGCGCGTTGCGGCGGCGGGCGCGGAGGACTTCCTCGCGCACGAAAAATTTTCGCTCGAAGAGAAGATGGTGCACGGATTTGTTCTGTGTTATCAGAAACTGCCGTTCGGCGAGTTCTCGCAGAAAATCGCGGCGTTTGCGGAGCAGATGGATAACTGGGCGGTGTGCGACTGCGTTGCGGCAACCTGCAAGGCGGTCGGCAAAAACGCGGAGGCCTTCCTGCCCGTGCTCGATTCCCTGCTCGCGGACGAAAAACCCTTTTCGCGGCGGTTCGCCCTCGTGCTTTTGCTCGATCATTATATGGAAGAGCGCTGGGCGGAGAAGATCTTCGCCGCGTGCGACGGGGTGAAGCGGGGAGAATATTACGTGGATATGGCGATCGCCTGGCTTTTGAGTGTATGTTGGGTGAAGATGCCCGAAAAAACGAAAAACTATCTTGCAGGCTGCGCCCTTGAAGAGGACATTCTCAAAAAGACGGCGCGCAAAATTCTGGAAAGCCGGCGCGTGAGCGAGGCGGAAAAACAAAACATCAGGAAAAACGGAGTAAAATAAGACGGTCATGGAACTTACCCAAAGACTTGCGGAAGAATTTAAAATCAAACCCGCGTATGCGGAAAATATCGTAAAACTCATCGACGACGGCAACACCATCCCCTTTATCGCGCGGTACAGAAAGGAGATGCACGGAAATTTAGACGATCAGATCCTGCGCGAGTTTGCAGACAGGCTTACCTATCTTCGCAACCTCGAAAAGCGCAAGGAAGAGGTGCGCGCGGCCATCACCGAACAGGGCAAAATGAGCGAAGAGATCGAAACCGCGCTCGCGGAGGCGAAAACGCTCACCGAGGTGGAGGACATCTACCGCCCGTACAAGCAGAAGAAAAAGACGCGCGCCACCGTGGCGCTCGCCAAGGGGCTGGAACCGCTGGCGGACGTCGTGCAGGCGCAGAACGTCACGAGCGGCACGGCGGAAGAGCTCGCCGCGCCCTATGTGAACGAAGAAAAGGGCGTGAAAAACGCGAAAGAAGCGCTCGACGGCGCGAAAGACATCATCGCCGAGCGCATTTCGGACGACGCGGAACTCCGCAAAAAACTGCGCAAGATCTTTTTCAAGCAGGCGGAGATCGTTACAAAACTCGTGGAGGACAAGGAAAACTCCAAAACCTACGAGATGTATAAGGATTATTCCGAGCCCGTTGCGGAGATCAAGAGCCACCGCGTTCTCGCCGTCAACCGCGGCGAGGCGGAGGGGTGCCTGAAAGTCAAGGTGGAATTCGACAAGGCTTTCGGCATCCGTATCTGCCAGTCCTACGCGGTGCGGCCGGGTTCGGTTACTTCTTATCTCGTGGAAGAGGCTGCGGCGGACGCTTACGAGCGGCTCATTTATCCTTCCATGGAGAGGGAAGTGCGCTCCGCGCTCACCGAAACGGCTTCCGAACAGGCGATCAAGATGTTTGAAGTCAACCTGCGCCCGCTGCTCATGCAGCCGCCGCTCAAAGGAAAGGTGGTGCTGGGCTACGACCCCGCTTACAGAACGGGCTGCAAGCTCGCGGTGGTCAACCCGCAGGGTACGGTGCTTTATAAAACGGTCATCTATCCCACGCCGCCCCACAACAAGGTGGAGGAGGCGAAAAAGACCCTCAAAGACATCATCGCGAAATACGATGTGGACGTCATCTCCATCGGCAACGGCACGGCTTCCAAGGAATCGGAGATCTTCGTGGCGCAGACGCTCAAAGAGATCGAGAAAAAAGTTTCCTATATCGTGGTGAGCGAGGCGGGCGCCTCGGTGTATTCCGCTTCCAAACTGGGCGCGGAGGAGTTCCCCGATTACGACGTGGCGGAGCGGAGCGCCGTTTCCATCGCGCGGCGTTTGCAGGATCCGCTTGCCGAACTCATCAAGATCGATCCCAAATCCATCGGCGTGGGGCAGTATCAGCACGATATGCCCGAAAACCGCCTGGACAGCGTGCTCGAAGGCGTTCTGGAAGACTGCGTGAACAGCGTGGGCGTGGATCTCAACACGGCGAGCGTTTCCCTTCTGAAATTCGTTTCCGGGCTGAACGCGGGCATCGCCAAAAACATCGTGAAATACCGCGACGAAAACGGCAAGTTCCGTTCGCGGAAAGAAATTCTGAAAGTGAGCAAACTCGGGGAAAAGGCGTTCGAGCAGTGCGCGGGCTTTCTGCGCATCCCCGGCGGGGACAACATTCTGGACAACACGGCGGTGCATCCTGAATCGTACAAGAGCGCGGAAACCCTGCTTTCCCTCTTCGGTTATAAAGACGAAGACGTAAAGGAAAACCGCCTGAAAGATCTGCCCGAGCGCATCCGCGAGCGGGGCGAAACGGCGGTGGCTGCCTCCTGCGGGATCGGCGTGCCCACCATGCGCGACATCGTGGCGGAACTCTTAAAACCCGGGCGCGACATCCGCGACGCCCTTCCCAAGCCCGTGCTTAGGGAAGACATCATGAGCATAGAAGATCTGAAAGTGGGCATGGAACTCACGGGCACGGTGCGCAACGTGGCGGACTTCGGCGTGTTCGTGGATCTCGGCGTTCATCAGGACGGGCTGGTGCATATTTCGGAAATCACGGATAAATTCATCCGCCATCCCAGCGACGTTCTCAAAGTGGGCGAAGTGGTGAAAGTGCGGGTCATCGGCGTCGATCTGAAAAGAAACAGGATCGCCCTTTCCATGAAAAGCGCGGATAAAAAACGGAAAAACGCTTGACATAGGCGCGGAATTATATTAAAATTTGATAGAGTAAACGGAGGTAAAGAATATGGTAGGCATAGATAAAGTCCGGGAGCTTCTGGCTTCCCAGCTCAACATCCCGGCGGACGGGATCACCGAAGATAAGGAGATCGTGAAGGATCTCGGCGCGGATTCGCTCGACATCGTGGAGATGCTCATGACGCTCGAAGAGGAATACAACGTGACTATTCCCGACGAGGAAACCGTGGATATCAAAACGGTGGGAGACATCGTCCGCGTTCTCGACAAGCACATCAAATAAAAAATCGGCATTTGCGGCGGCTTTTCAAAAGCCGCCGTTCGGTTTTTAAAGGGGCGAAGTAGCATAAAAGCGGCGTTGCGGCATATATTGAATTAAGAAACGAAAAGGAGGAAGACAATGTCGTTTTTTTGCAATTTCAAATCGGATAGATGTCCGGGGCCGATCAACGGCAACCCGATGAACGGGCTTTGCGAAAAAGTCTGCATACAGG
>CALVZR010000002.1 GCA_944372565.1 uncultured Clostridia bacterium
AAGACGACGAGCGGCCGTTTCGCCCCCGAAAGCGCGGCGGAGATCTCCCGCGGGTGGTGGGCGTAATCCGCGATGACTTTCGCCCCGCCGAGTTCGCCCAGATATTCGCACCGCCGTTTCACGCCGCGAAACGCCTCCGCACCCCGCCGCGCGTCCTCCGGGGAAACGCCGCAGCACCGCGCCGCCGCGAAGGCGGCGAGGGCGTTATACACGTTGTGTTTTCCCGTTACGTTCAGGCGGATCCGCCCCCGTTTCACGCCGTATTCCGAAACCGTGAAACTCCACTTTCCGTCCCTCGTTTTCCTTAAATTTTCGGCGGCGTACATCGCCTTGTTTTCGATGCCGAAACTCACCTCGTTCTTCCCCGCGGCGCGCATCGCCCGCCGATCGTCCGCGCACACCACCGAAACGCCCCCGCCCGCGAACGCCGCATACGCCTCGGTGAGCGCGTCCATATCGCCGTAGCAGTCGAGATGATCGTCGTCGATGTTCAAAATGACGGCGACGTCCGGCTTAAGATGGAGAAAATTGCGCTTGTATTCGCACGCCTCCGTCAGAAAAATATCTTTCCCGAACGTGAAGTTGCCGAGCGAAAGGTCGTCGCCGCCGATCATGCAGGTCGCGGAAACGCCCGCGCATACGAACATATGCGCGAGCATGGCGGTGCACGTCGTTTTGCCGTGGCAGCCGCTCACCGCCGCGGAAAAGGGGTGCGCCGCCTCCGCGCACGCCAGCATTTCCGCCCGCGAAAAGAGCGGCTTTTTGTTGTCGCGCGCGAATTGCAGTTCGGGATTGTCCTCAAAAACGGCGGAAGAATAGATCACGGCGTCCGCGCCGCGCGCGTTTTTGCGCGCGTGCCCGATCGCGATCTTCGCGCCGAGACCGATCAGCTTTTCCACCTGTTCTCCCTCGCTCGCGTCCGAGCCGGACACCTTCTTTCCGCACGCGAGGGCGTATTGCGCCAGCGCGCTCATGCCGACGCCGCCCGCGCCGACGAAGTGCAATTTTTTCGCTTCCGACAAAATTCGACAGGGTTTCATACCGTATATTATGATTTTTTCCGCCAAAATTTGCATTTTTTTCGTTTTTTGCCGAGTTTTTTTGCAAAAACCTATTGAAACGGACGGCGTTTTATGCTAAAATACATATAGTATGATAGGAAAGGAAGGTGTTTCACTTATGAAAATTACAGACGTGCGCGTCCGCTTGATCAAAAAAGACGACAGCAAACTCAAAGCCGTTGCCTCGGTTACGTTCGACGATTGTTTCGTCGTGCACGACATCAAGGTGATCGACGGGAGCGAGGGGCCGTTCATCGCAATGCCCTCCCGCAAGACCAACGAGGGCGAATACAAGGACATCGCACACCCCATCCGCCAGGATATGCGCGACGAGCTTATCCGCGCCATCCTCTCCGTTTACGCGGAAGAGCTTCGCAGGGAAGAATGAGCTTTGCCCGCGCGGGGCTCACGGACCGAAAATATTTATGCACGCACCCGTACTGCCCACGGTCCGGCTTCTTTGCAAAGGCGCGTAGCGAAGGAAAGACATGAAGGCCAACGTAACGGTGTTTCAGCACCCCCTCATCACGCACAAGATCTCTCTGATGCGCGATGAAAACACTTCCTCCAAACAGTTCCGCGAACTCGTGGAGGAAGTCGCCATGCTTATGGCGTACGAAGTATTCCGCGATCTGCCCTTAAAAGACGTCACGGTAAAAACCCCCATCCGCGAAGCCACGGTGAAAGTGCTCGGCTGCAAGGATATCGCCGTCGTTCCCATTCTCCGCGCGGGGCTGGGAATGACGGGCGGCATCCTCAACCTGTTCCCCACGGCGAAAGTGGGGCACATCGGGCTGTACCGCGACCACGAAACGCTCGAACCGCACGAATATTACTGCAAACTGCCGGACGATATCGAACACCGCCAGGTGATCGTGGTCGATCCTATGCTGGCGACGGGCGGCAGCGCGGTGGCGGCGGTGAATTTTCTCAAAGAGCGGCATTGCAAAGACGTGAAGTTTATGTGTATGATCGCCGCGCCCGAAGGCATAAAGGTGTTTACCGAAGCCCATCCGGACGTGCCGCTTTACTGCGCCGCGCTCGACGAGAAATTAAACGAAATCGGCTACATCGTGCCCGGTCTGGGCGACGCGGGCGACCGCGTTTTCGGCACCAAATAAAAAAAGCGAAAGCATCTTCTCCGCCTCCTTGCAGGGGGCGGGGTTTTTCGCGCCCCGAAAACCTTTACGGGAGAATATTCATGAATATTCTCGAAACCGAACGGCTGCTCCTCCGCGAGTTTGAAAAAGACGATTTTAACGACCTTTGCCTGATGTTATGCGATCGGGAGGTTATGTACGCATATGAGCACGCTTTTTCGTTGCCGGAGGCGCGCGCGTGGCTGGAAAAACAGTTCGCACGCTATCAAAACGACGGCATCGGCCTGTGGGCGGTTATCCTGAAAGAAACGGGAGAACTGATCGGGCAGTGCGGGCTGACCTTGCAGGAGATCCCGGGAAAGACGGTAACCGAAGTGGGCTATCTGTTCCGCAAGGAATTCTGGCACAAAGGCTTTGCGACGGAGGCCGCCGTCGCCTGCAAGCAATACGCTTTTCAATCGCTCGGACTTTCGGAAGTTTATTCCATTATCCGCGAAAACAATCTGCCCTCGCAGAACGTGGCGAAGCGCAACGGCATGCGGGAAACGGGCAGATTTACCAAATTTTATTACGGAACGGATATGCCGCACATCGTTTTTCGCGCGCGGAAAGACGGCGTGGCAAACGCGGAACCGAACGGCTGAACGCGGCGGACTTTCCCGCCGCCCTGCGGGCAATGCTTTGCCCTGCAAACCTTTTAAAAACAAAAAGCGGGTTTTTCTGCCCGCTTTCTTTTATACTCCTCACTTATATGGCGGTGGAACACCTCTTTACTGCTCCTCACTTATACGGCGGTGGAACGCCTCTTTACTGCTCCTCACTTGTATGGCGGTGGAACGCCTCTTTAATGCTCCTCACTTGTATGGCAGTGGAACGCCTCTTTAATGTTCCTCACTTGTATGGCGGTGGAACGCCTCTTTTACTGTTCCTCACTTGTATAGCGGTGGAACGCCCGCTTTTTTGGTTTATAGAATTACTATAAGCGAAATTTTGTTTTTTGTCAATCGTTTTTACCGAAATTTTTTTCTCTTGCCGGCATCCCCCATATGCGGCGCGCCTCGGCAGACGCGCATCTGTAC
>CALVZR010000003.1 GCA_944372565.1 uncultured Clostridia bacterium
GTTACGCCGCGAATTTCGCGAACTTCATGCAGCCTTACAACATGTGGAATTCCGTGCAGCAAAATTACAAGGATTTCGCGGCGCGCGGCGGCTCGCTCTGGTATGAAGAAGGCCCGCACGAAACCCCGCAGACCAATTTCAGCGATTTGAAATTGTATGTGGAATCGCAGCTGATGTGGGACGCGGACCAGGATATAAACGTTTTGATCGACGATTTCATGAACGCGTTTTACGGGGCGGAGGCGGCGCCTTATATCCGCCGTTATTTCGACGTGATGAACCTGCATTTCCTCTCTTCCGACGAGAAGAACAAGGGCGCGGCGTACGGGACGATCGCCTATCAGCAGGGCGACGCCGTGGATACCCAGCATTTCCCGTACGGGTTCGTGTATAACTGCAACCGCCTTTTCGAGGACGCCTTCGCGGCGAACGAAAAGCTGAAAGGCACGGAAAATTATCAGATGTATGCGGATAACATACGGATCGAACAGATGGTGGTTACCTATTTGTTCCTCGAACTGTATCCCGACAGATTTTCCACGGAAGAGCTCATTTCGATGACCGACGAATTTGAACGTTACGGCGATCTGAAAGGCATCACGACCTGCGGGCTGAATTCTTTCGATTCTCTGGTTTCCAAATACAGGTCGCAGATATAATTAGGCAGGGAGAAAAAATGAGGAAATTAAAAACCATTCGCTGGATATTGTGCGCTGTGCTGGCAGTTTCGGTTGCGGCCGTTTTCGCTTTCGGGTGCAAGGATAACAAGGATCCTTCGCAGGAGGTTTCGATCGACGACGTAAAACTGCTGCTCGATCAGACGGAGGCCGAACTCTTTATCAACCAGACGCTGCAGCTTGAAGTGCGCACCGAACCGAAGGTAACGCTGACTTACGAATACACCACGGAAGACGAGCAGGTGGCCGTTGTGAGCGGGGAAGGGCTGGTTACGGCGGTCGGCGTGGGGGAAACGAGAATCACGGTGAGCGCGGGGGATTTCACCAAAGCCTATCTGCGCGTTACCGTTTCGCAGGAAATAGAGCCCGTATATTTGATCGGATTCCCCGTGCCCGAAGCAAATATGAGCGTGGGGAGCCGTTTCGAGATGCGCGCTTACGTGACCTACGGCGGGGAAAAACTCGAAAACGCCGCTTTGCAGTATGAAAGTTCGGACGATACCGTGGTTTCTGCGGAAAACGGCGTGCTCGATGCGAAAAAAGAGGGCGCGGCGACGATTACGGTAACTTACGCCGAAGGCGGGGTGTCCGCGAAGTTTCCCGTGAAGGTGCTGGGAGAATACGTCGTCGATGCCGCGATCGCGGAGGAAAAGGAATACTATATCCCCGGCGAAACGGCGGAAATAACGGGAATCTCCGTCCAAAAAACCGACGGCACGGCGGTGAGCTTTACCGAGGACGAAATCATCTACACTTCTTCCGACGAGAGCGTTGCCACCGTTTCGGGCGGCGAAATTGCCGCTCTCTCCGCGGGCACGGCGATCATCGGCGTGAGTTATAACGGCGGCGGAAGCTGCACGTTTATGATCAGGGTGGCGGAACGCGTGGGCGACGCGCAGGGCTTTTACGACGCGCTTTCCGCGGGCACGGGCGTTTACGTATTGACAAACGACATCGATCTGACGGGAACATCCTCCGCGTTCGGCGGCGATTTCAGCGGAATTCTGGACGGCCGCGGGCACGTCGTTTCAAACGGGACGTTCAGTGGCAGTTCCTGGGGCTATGCGCAGAACGGCGCGCTCATCGACGAGCTTGCGGAGGGCGCCGCGATCAGAAATATCGGGTTTGTGGATTTCTATCACCCGAACAACAATCAGAACGGCGGATTTATCAATACCAACCGCGGCACGATAGAAAACGTGCTTCTCTCGCGCTACGGGCTGGCGTGGGAATGCGGCGGGCTGATCGGCGGAACATTTACGGACGCTGGCGGAAACAAGCATCACGAGGGCACGGGCAATTACGGAACGGTGAAAAACGTCGTCCTCGATTTCTCGGATGCGACGCGGGCGAACATTTTGAGCCTTGTCGCGCTCAGCAACTACGGAACGATTGAAAACGTATATGCGGCGGGCGCGGAAGGGAAAACCTTCAACCTCATCGGCGACGATCGGGGAAACAGCGAAAACGTTTACGAGATAGAAGGCTGTGAGGACGAAAGACTGCGGAGCGCAGCTCTCTCCGCCGATCTGAAGGAAATCCTCGCGCGCAATTTCTATACGTTCGCCGTTTCGCCGCAGATCGCGCTCGCGCCGGGGGAAAGCGCGGAGATAAATAGCGCGCTCGGCGTGGAGTTCGGCGGCGTTGTGGATTATACGCCCGTTTATGCCGTGGAAAACAATTCGATCGCCGCAATCGAGGGCGGCAGCGTCGTCGGGAACGCGAAGGGGAAAACCGTGCTCACCGTGAAATTGAAATACGGCGAGATCCTCGTCGATTCCTTCGACGCCGAGGTTTTGGTCAGTCCCGTAAAGCCCTCGTATCGCGGCGAGGCGGCGCTGGATATCGGGCGGAGCGAGGCGCAGGGCGGCGTTACGAGCTGCGACCTCAAAAGCGGCGTGGAATTCAGTGAAGGCAGTCTTTCCGATTATGCGGTGAGCTGGAGAAGTTCCGATCCTTCCGTCGCGAGCGTGAGCGCGGACGGCGTCGTTACCGCGGGCAGCGCGGGCAGGGCAGTTATCTATCTTACCGTGGAGGGCATCGAATTCGTGCTCACCGAGGCGGAAGTGCGGGAGTGGACGGAGATCACGGCGGAAAACTTCGGGATTTTCCGATACGGTCCTGCGGATACGGGGTATGTATTTACGGGCAACTACTATCTCTCGGGAGACATAGACCTCACAGGGCAGACCTGGACGGACGGCTTCACCTATTCTTTCGGCGGCGTGCTGGACGGCAACGGCTATGCGGTGAAAAATTTCGTACACCCCGGCAGCGCATGGGGCAATCAGAAGAACGGCTGTCTGTTCAACGAAGTGAAGGAGGGCGCGGTCGTCAAAAACATCGCCTTTGTAAACTTTAACAGTCCCGTGGAACACCAGGGCGGCGGATTTATCAATACGAATTACGGGACGATAGAAAACGTGTATATCTCGCGGAGCGGAAAACCGTGGCAGTGCGGAGGACTGATTGGCGGATCGTTTACGGACAAATGGGGGGCTAAGCATTGTGAGGGCACAGGCAATTACGGCACGGTGAAAAACGTGGTGATAGACTGCACGCCGGCGAGTGACGCATGGTTCCTCGGCTTTGCGGCGATCGAAAACAACGGCGTGATTGAAGACGTTTATGTAGTGCGTCATACGGGGGAGTTTTCTGCGGAAT
>CALVZR010000004.1 GCA_944372565.1 uncultured Clostridia bacterium
TTCGGGGAACAATCCTTGACATTCGGGGGGAATCATAATACAATAAGACCGTACAAACAGACGGAGGCGCGCCCGCCGCGGCAAAGCGAGGTAAAAAATGATCAGAACGGACGAATATAAATTAAAAATAAAGGAACTTAAGCGACTCCTCACGGAAGCAGGATACTCTCTTTGACTTAGACCGTCTTAGAAAGGAACTTGCGGAAAAGAAAGCGGAATCGGAAAAGGAAGAGGTGTGGTCGGATCTGAAACGCTCGCAGCAGCTCGCCAAGGAGATCGCGGCGATCGAGAGCAAAACGGATACCTTCGACGCCGCCGAAAAGGCGATTTCCGATACAGAGGAGATTCTGGCGCTCCTGGAAGAGGAGCAGGACGACAGCCTGGTGCCCGAATTGGAAAAGGAACTTTCCAAAGCGGCGCAGGATATCGAGGATATGCACTTAAAAGCGCTGCTCGGCGGCAAATACGACGCCTGCAACGCCATCATGACGCTGCACGCGGGCGCGGGCGGCACGGAGGCGTGCGACTGGGTTTCCATGCTGTACCGCATGTATATGCGCTACGGCGAGCGGCAGGGCTTTAAGGTGTACGAACTCGACCGTTTAGACGGCGGCGAGGCGGGAATGAAGAGCGTTACCCTCAAATTCGAGGGGCTGTACGCCTACGGTTATCTCAAAGCCGAAAAGGGGGTGCACCGTCTGGTGCGCATTTCCCCGTTCGATTCCAACAAGCGGCGGCACACGTCGTTCGCCTCCATCGAGGTGATGCCGGAAATCGAGGACGAGGGAGAAATTCAGATCCGTTCGGAAGATCTGCGCATCGATACCTACCGGAGCGGCGGCGCGGGCGGACAGCACATCAACAAGACGGACAGCGCCGTGCGCATCACGCACATTCCCACGGGCATCGTGGTCGCCTGCCAGAACGAGCGCAGCCAGGTGCAGAACAAGGACATGGCGATGAAGATGCTCATGAGCAAACTCATCGAAAAGCGGGAAGCCGAGCGGCTGGAAAAGGAACAGAGCATCAAGGGCGAGATCAAGAAGATCGAATGGGGCAGCCAGATCAGAAGTTACGTGTTCTGCCCCTACACGATGGTGAAAGATCACCGCACGGGCTGCGAAACGGGCAACGTTTCCGCGGTGATGGACGGCGAAATTCAGGATTTCATCATCGACTATCTGAAAAAATCGCAATGAAAACGAACATCGGCGCGCCTTTCGGAAAAGACGCGCTCATTTTGGGGATAGAAACGTCGTGCGACGATACCGCCGCTGGCATCGTGCGCGGCGGCAGGGAAATTTTGGCGGACGAGATCATCACGTCCGCGCCGCGGCACGTGCCGTTCGGGGGCGTGGTGCCGGAGATCGCCTCCCGCGCGCACACCGAGGCGGTGGAGGAGGCGGTAAAGCGGGCGTTTTCTTCCTCGGGCGTTTCGCCGGAGGAGATAGACGCCGTTGCCGTAACCTACGGCGCGGGGCTCCTGGGCGCCCTCCTCGTGGGCGTATCCTTCGGCAAGGCGCTGGCGTTCGCGCTGGATAAGCCCCTCGTGGCGGTCAACCACATCCGCGGGCACATCGCGGCGGCCTATCTCGCGGATAAAACGCTCGAACCGCCCTTTCTCACGCTGCTCGCGAGCGGCGGGCACACGGCGATCATCTGCGTGAAGTCCTTCACCGAACACGAAGTGCTCGGCTCCACTTTGGACGATGCGGCTGGCGAGGCGTTCGACAAAACGGCGCGCGTGCTCGGCCTGCCGTATCCGGGCGGCCCGAACGTGGAAAGGCTGGCGCGCGAGGGCGCAAACACGGTAAAACTGCCGAAAATGCTTAAAGGCGCGGGCGGATACGACTTTTCTTACAGCGGATTGAAAACCGCGGTGGTCAACTACGTGCACGCCGCGGAGCAGAGCAAAAAACCGTGGTCGAAGGCGGACGTGGCGCATTCTTTCCAGTGCGCCGCGCTCGACGTACTTGCGGAAAAGCTGTTCGCCGCGGCGGAGGAGAGGAAGATCGGCGTCGTCGCCGCGGGCGGCGGCGTGAGCGCGAACGGGTATCTGCGCGAGCGGCTCGCAAAAGAGGCTGCCGGGCGGAAGATGAAACTCGTTCTCCCCGAAAAGAGATATTGTACGGATAACGCCTGCATGATCGCGGCGGAAGGATATATAAGGTACGCACAGGGCGAATTCGCCTCCCTCGATCTCAACGCGGAGGCGTACATCCCCCTGAAAAACGCATCGGAGCCTTTATAAGGGAAAACCATGATCAAATCGAAAAGAAAGCTGACCGCGGCGAGGTTCCTCGTATTGGGATATCTCGTCGTCATCCTCGCGGGATCGCTGCTTTTATGCCTGCCGATCTCCTCTGCGGAACGCGTGTGGACGCCTTTCGTCGATTCGCTTTTCACCGCGACGAGCGCCACCTGCGTGACCGGACTTATCGTGTACGATACATATATCCACTGGTCGCTGTTCGGGCAGATCGTCATCATTCTGCTCATCCAGATCGGCGGCGTGGGGTTCATGACCGTCATCACGATGTTCAGCATGTTCCTCCGCAGGAAAATCGGCCTTTACGAGCGGAAAGTGCTGATGCAGTCCGCCGGAACGGGCAGGATCGGCGGCATGCTGCACCTCATCAAGCGCATTCTGCTCTTCACGCTGGTTTTCGAACTGTTCGGCGCAATCGTGCTCGCCACCCGTTTCGTGGGCGATTTCGGCTGGGCAAGGGGAATCTATTTTTCCGTGTTCCACGCGGTTTCCGCGTTCTGCAACGCGGGGTTCGACCTGATGGGATACTGGGGGACGGAGTTCGCCTCCCTCACCCGCTATGCGGGCGATCCCGTCGTCAATCTCACGATCATGTTCCTCATCGTCGTCGGCGGGCTGGGGTTCGTCGTGTGGGGGGACGTGGTGGACTGCCGTTTCCGTTTCAAAAAATACGCGCTGCATACGAAGATCGTCATCATCTTCACGCTCGCGCTGATTTTCGGCAGCGCCGTCATCTTCTTTTTCTCGGAGGCAAACCACGCGTTTAAGGGGTTCGATACGGGCGAGCGGATTTTAGCGGCGTTCTTCCATGCGATCTCCCCGAGAACGGCGGGGTTCAACACCGCGCCCATGGATAAACTTTCCGAAGGCGGGCTGTTGTGGACGGTGGTGCTCATGTTTATCGGCGGCAACACGGGGTCCACGGCGGGCGGCGTGAAGATAACCACCGTCGTCGTGGCGATCATGGGGCTTTTCGCCGCGGCGAAGAACGATACTTCGGCCACCGTGGCGAAGAAAAACGTGAACACCTCCCTCATTTTGCAGGCGTTCGCCATCATCGGCGTGTATCTCGTGATGGTGATCGTTTCGGTGATGCTGCTCTCTTTCGCGGAACCGTTCGCGATGGAGGAGCTCTTGTTTGAAGTGGTGTCCGCCATCGGCACGGTGGGACTGACCACGGGCATCACGCCGGATCTCACGGCGTTTTCCAAAGTATTGCTCGCGCTGCTGATGTTCAGCGGCAGGGTGGGGGCGTTCTCGCTCCTTTCCGCCATCGCGGAAAAGCGGGAAAATCCGCCCGTCAAACGCCCCGACGGGAAAATCTTTATCGGTTAAAAGGAGAGGGAGTATGAAATCGATTCTCATCATCGGTATGGGCAGATTCGGCAGGAGCCTTGCGGACAAGCTCCTCGAACTCGGCAACGACATCATGATCGTGGACAAGCGGGAGGAGATCATCAACGAACTCGCCCCGCGCTTTACCAACGCGCTCATCGGCGACGCCACCAATCTCGGCGTGCTCAAAAGCCTGGGCGTGAACAATTTCGACGTGTGTTTCGTCGCCATCGGCGAAAATTTCCAGTCCTCTTTGGAAGTTACGTCCCAGCTCAAGGATCTGGGCGCGAAATACGTCGTTTCCAAGGCGTCCACGTCCTTGCAGGCGAAATTCCTTTCGCGCTGCGGCGCGGACGAGGTAACCTATCCCGAACGGGATATGGCGGAAAAACTCGCCATGCGATTCAATGCGGATAACATCTTCGATTACGTGGAGATCTCCTCGGAGTTCGGCATTTTCGAAATCGCCGTGCCCAAAAGCTGGGTGGGCAGCACGGTTTCCGCCACGAAAGCGCGGCAGGCGCACAACATCAATATCATCGCGACCAAGAAAAACGGCGTGATCAAGATGCTCACGGGGGCGGATTACGTGTTTTCCGCGGACGAGCACCTCGTGCTCATCGGCAGGGCGGACGACGTTTTCCGCATCACGAACAGGTAAAAACGCGCCGACGCGCGGAAAAAATAAAGAGGAGGAAAGAAAAATGTTGCACGAAAAGATCGCAAAGATGATCGACGAGCAGGTGAACAAGGAATTTTATTCGGCATATCTTTATCTCGATTTCGCGAATTACTATGCGGACGAGGGAATGGACGGATTCGCGCATTGGTACGAGGTGCAGGCGCAGGAAGAGCGCGACCACGCCATGATGATGCGCCGCTATCTCATCGATAACGGAGTGCGCGTGACGAGCGGCGCGATCGCCAAGCCCGACAAGGCGTTCAAAACGGCGCTCGATCCGCTGTATGCCGCGCTCGAACACGAAAAATACGTTACTTCTCTTATCAACGGAATCTATCGCGAGGCGATGGCGCAGCAGGATTATAAGACAATGCAGTTCCTCGACTGGTTCATCAAGGAGCAGGGAGAGGAAGAAAAGAACGCGGAAGACCTCATCCGCAAGATGAAACTTTTCGGTTCGGACGCGAAAGGCGGGCTGTACGCGCTCAATCAGGAATTGGCGGCGCGGGTATATACCCCTTCCGCAAACGCCCCCGCAATGTAAAAATTAGTAACAAGGAAAACAGCGCGGCAAACGCCGCGCTGTTCTTTTGCAAAAAAACATTGCGCCCCCGCGCCGTTCGGCGCGGGGGCGCGGCTTTTTAATTGTTCCGTTTCATATAGTCGATGTCGCTTTGCATCCGCGCCGCGTCCTCCGCCTGCTGACGGGCGTATTCGGTCTGCTTTTCGCTTTCCCGCGCCAGATCCTTCATGTATGCCGCCTGCTGTTTGGCATAGTCGGCTTGTTCGCGCGCGTAACTTGCCTGCTGTTTGGCATAGTCCGCCTGTTGTTTGGCGTATTCTTCCGCGCGCTGCTGGGAGCGCATTTTTTCGAGGTTGATGTTTTCCATATTCGCCCTGTGCTGCGCCTCCGCCTGTTCCCGCCTGTCCTGCGCGTGGCGGCGTTCGAGAATGTCGTACACGTCTTTCAGCGTTTCCGCGCGGCTCGATCCGAGCAGCTGCTGCGCCGCGGTGAGATCCGCGGAAGAGCGGAATTCCGCGGGAATGGGGGCGAGGTAGATGCCGTCGATCAGTTTTCCCACCATGGAGCCGGAAATGAGCTCGAAATATTTATCCGAATCCTTTTTCGCGGCGGCGCTCTTTTCCTGATAATACGCGTTGAGTTCCTCTTCCTTTTTCACCGCGTCCTTCCAGATCTCGCATCCGTCGAGATATTCGGCGCATTTTTTGCGCTCGGCGGTTTCCTTAAAATGCAGGATCAAACTGAGGATGATTTCCCCGCCGATAAAGATGAGCAGGCAATACCAGATGACTTTCGGGAAAGACCCGTAATAGAAATAATCGTTTACATGCGGCGGGATCACGGGGCGGAGCAGAAGGGGCACGAAGAAGAAAAAGATGCCGAGCAGCAGCGGGATGAGGCCGAGAATGTTCTTCCTGTCCTTTGCCGCTTGGTTTTTCGCGATCTCTTCTTTGGCCTTTACGATCTTTTCGTCGTTCAGTTTGCCGCGTTTGGCTTCGATCGACATCCGCTGCAATCCCTGCGCGCCGAAACTCACGGCGCTCCGCAGGAGAACGTCGCGGATCTGCGAGCAGCTGTTTGCGAACGAGATCGCCTCCAGCGCGTCTTTTTTCTTTTCCGGCTCGTTGTGGTAAGTTCCCTGATAGACCGCGTTTTCCGAAAGGCCGTTTTCGTACACTTCGGAAAGCGCTTCCATAGCCTTTTGTCCCGCCTGCAGATGACCGATATACATATCGCTCTCTTTTTGGAACGCCTCTTCCAGCGCGGCGCGCGTTTCATCGAGCGCGCAGTGCCCGTCGATTTCGCTTTTGAGCCGCGCGTCGAGCGCGTCGCGTTTTTTCTGATTTAAATCCATAATTTCCTCCCGACAATAATCTCTATCACACATTATAGTCATAATTATAACTATTGTCAAGGAAATGACGTTAAATTATAATAGAAATAATGATCACATATCGCCCGTTTTGGGAAACGCTGAAACGAAAAAACATATCCACTTACGCTTTGATAAACAAATACGGCATCAGCAGCGCGACGATCGACAGAATGAGAAAGGGGATGGGGATAAGCACGGCGAAGATCGACGATTTCTGTAAGATACTCGGCTGCGATATTTGCGATATCGTGGAGTACGTGGAAGAAAAGCCGTAAAGGGGGAAAGGCTTTAAAAAGCTGCCGCCCCCGTTTCGGGAGAGCGGCTTATCTGCGGTAAAGAAATATTTCCCCTCCCGCCCCGCAATCTGCGGGGCGGGAGGGGCTTTGTTTTTCGGGGGCGGGGGCGCATTGTGAGTTCGCTTCTCATCCGCGGGCAAAAAAGAAGGCGGATGAAAAATCCGCCTTTCCGTGGAGCAGGTGATGAGAATCGAACTC
>CALVZR010000005.1 GCA_944372565.1 uncultured Clostridia bacterium
CGAGGAGATCGGGGAGAATTTCATGCAGGAAATCTGCGCCTACTACGGGGAAGCGGGCATCCGCTTTTCCCCCGAACTTCCCAAGCCCTCGGCGTTCGCGGAATACAGGGAAGGGGAATTTCCCGGATACAGAAACGGCGAATACCATTTGCAGAACAACGCGGTGCTGGGCAAATTTTCCATGTATTCCTCCGCGCTGCAACGGGATTTCAAGGCGATCATCGAAAAGGACGAGATCAACAAACTTTTGAGCGAACTTCTGGAAAATTCCGAGGATATCGACTATTATTCGGACGATTTCAGATACGGCGAGCCCAAAAAGCCCGTGGCGTTCACCGAGCGGCAGATCGATTACATCAACTCTCTGAATGCCTCGCAGGAAGACGCCGTTTTCGGCATCGAAGGGCGGGACGAGCTGGTTATCCAGGGACCTCCCGGAACGGGCAAATCGCAGACCATCACCAGCCTCATCGTCGATTACGTTCTCAAAGGGCACAACGTGCTTATGGTGTCGCAGAAAAAAGCGGCGCTCGACGTCATCTACTCCCGTTTGGGCGATCTCGCGAAATACGCGCTCTTCGTGAGCGACACCAAGGACAAGGAATATTTTTATTCCCAGCTCTTTAACCTGCTCTATTCGGCGCAGAAATCGGATTTCGACGCGGCGGCTTACGACGCGGCGGTTTCGGTGATCGACGAAAATATCCGCGAGCTCAAGGAGATCGGGGACAAACTCTATAAAAAGAGCGAGATCGGCACGGAGATGTACCGCCTGTATCAGGAAAACGCGGACAACGTGTTTTTGGGAAATTATCTTTTGCAATCGGTGGGCTATGAGGACGAGATCGGGGCAAAACTCCTTTCGGTTTCCTATCCCGCGCTCAAAGCGATGCGGGAAAAGTTTTCCGATATGCTCTATCTCGGCAGGCTGAAAGAATATTTCGATCTGCTGCAATCCTATCCGTGGCTCCTTAAAGTCAAGCCCGATCTCGGCAGGCTGGAAATGGCGGAGCCGCTCAAACTGTGCGCCCGCCTCATCGAGATGAAACGGGAATACGACGGGAAATTTTTCCTCGCCAAACCCTTTTACAAGGGCGATCTGAAACGGCAGATCAAGGACATCATGGATCTGTGTTTCAAAAAGCGGCACGGGGTGAAGGAGTTTTTGATTTCGCCCTCCCACCTCAAAGACGGGCTGACTTCCTTCGACCGTTTTTCGGTGATCCGCGCGCTCTTCGACACGCTGAGCGAGGACGAAAAGCGTTACATCACGGCGGTTTACAACATTGCAAACAAAACGGGCGTTTCCATGGCGGACGCCAACCGCAACGTGTACGATTACGCCGTGCTCCGCCATATCGACGATTTCGAGGCGAAAAACAAACCCGTGCTTTCTCACATCCAGAATTACAGCCTGATCGTGAACGCCACGGAAACGTATATCGAGCGCAAACGTCGGCTCACGCGGGAAAAGATCAAGGAAGCGCTGGCGGCGGCGTACTCGAAAAACATCGCCTCTTCCAAGCGGTTCGGGGAGATGAAGCGGAGCGTGGAGGGAAAGCGCAAGCAGAGCGTTTCCAAATTTATCGATAAATTCGGGTTTGAACTCTTCCGCGGCGTAAAGATCTGGCTGATGACGCCCGAGGTCGTTTCCGAAAGCCTGCCGCTCGAAACGGGGCTTTTCGATCTCGTGATTTTCGACGAGGCCTCCCAGCTCTACGTGGAAAAGGGCGTGCCCGCCATCCAGCGCGCCAAAAAGGTGGTGATCGCGGGCGATCACAAGCAGCTGCGCCCGTCCTCTTTGGGATTCGGCAGGATGGAAACGGACGACGAATTCGACGAGGACGCCGAAACCAACGCCGCCCTCGAAGAGGAAAGCCTGCTCGACCTCGCGCGGTTCAAATACGACGAAGTGCTCCTCAACTTCCATTACCGCTCGAAATACGAAGAGCTCATCGCGTTTTCCAACTACGCCTTTTATCACGGCAGGCTGATGATCTCGCCCAACACCGAACAGCCCGCCAAACCGCCCATCGAAATCGTGAAGGTGAAGAGCGGCAAGTGGACGGATAGGTGCAACAAGACCGAGGCGAAAGCCGTGGTGCTGCTCTTGAAAAACTATCTCAAAACCCGCACCGCCGAGCAGACGGTGGGCGTGATCACCTTCAACAGCGGGCAGAAAGACGCCATTATGGACGCCATCGACGAAGAGTGCGCGAAAGACAGGGATTTTTCCGCGCGGTGCGGCAAGGAATGGAACCGCAAGCGCAACGGGGAGGACATCGGCCTCTTCGTGAAAAACATCGAAAACGTGCAGGGCGACGAGCGCGATTGCATCATCTTTTCGCTGGCATACGCCAAAAACGAACAGGGGAAGGTGGTGCGCAATTTCGGCTGGCTCAACCAGCGGGGCGGCGAAAACCGCCTGAACGTGGCCATTTCCCGCGCGAAGGAAAAAATTTACGTCGTAACGTCCATTTCGAGTTCGGAACTGTATGTGGACGATTTGCAGAACGAAGGCCCGAAGATTTTCAAAAAATACCTCGCGTATGCCGAAGCGGTGAGCGCGGGAAGAAGGGAGGCGGCGAAAAACGTGCTGCTTTCCTTCGAATCGCCCACGGCGGAGGCCGCGGCTGCCGCCGTAGGACGGGATTTTGAAGAGGAACTCAAAGACGCCCTTTCCCGCTGCGGCTACGAAGTGGAAGAAAACGTGGGCATCGGCGGATACAGCATCGATATCGCCGTCAAGGCGCAGGGCAGATATGTTCTGGGCATCGAATGCGATTCCCGCGTGTACGCTATGTCCGATTCCGTGCGCGACAGGGATATCCACCGCGCGGAATACCTCGAAAGCCGCGGCTGGAAACTGCACCGCGTGTGGAGCACGGACTGGTGGCATTCCCCCGAAAAGGAGATCGAGCGCATCCGCAACATCGTCGGCTCGCTCTCGTAGGGCAGTAAAATTTGCCCGTTTTCCGCCCGCCGCAGGTGTTTTTTGCCTGAAAACCGCCCGAAAAAGGATTTTCCGCCGCCGATTTTACGTTCATTTAACGGCGGCGGTTTATACTTGACGGAAAAGGAACGGAGAACCAAAGCCCGGAAGGGGAAAGGAGAAATTTTTATGGCGACCATACTGATCGTGGAAGACGACGAAAACGCCCGCCTGCTCACGGAGGCAAATCTCAAACGGTTTTACAACACGCTCACGGCGGCGAACGGCAGGGAAGCGCTGGATATCCTCGGCAGGGAACACGCGGACCTCATCCTTTCGGACATCATGATGCCCGAGATCGACGGTCTGGAAATGGCAAAAACGCTCCGCGCCTCGGGGAACGACATCCCCATTATCTTCATGACGGCAAAACGGAGCGCGGAGGACAAGGTGGAGGGCTTTTCCACGGGGGTGGACGATTACATGGTGAAGCCCATCGAATACGGGGAACTGCTCTGCCGCATCCGCGCGCTGCTCCGCCGCGCGCAGATCTCGGACGCGAAAGTCATCCGCATCGGCACGCTGAGTATGGATTCGGAAACGCACGTCGTTTCCTACGACGGGGAGAACATCGAACTCACCAAAAAGGAATTCGACCTTTTGTTCCGCCTGCTTTCCTATCCCAACCGCATCTTCACCAAAAACCAGCTGCTCGACGCGGTGTGGGGGCAGACTTCCCCCAGCGGGGAGGACACCGTGAAGGTGCACATCAGCAAACTGCGCAACAAAACGCAGGGCATAGGGGAGTTCGAGATCGTATCGCTCAAAGGCATCGGCTATAAGGCGATCGTGAAGGAGAGCGGCGATGTCCGGTAAAAAACGCCGCGCGCGGCGGCTGAACGTAACGAACAGGCGCATCTTCCTTCTGCTCATCCTGCAAACCGTTTTGGTGGTGCTCGCGGCGATCGCGGGGTATATCATCACGGAATTTTTCTCGCGCTATTTCGGCATTTCGGACGTGGATCTTTCGCTGTTCGCCATTCTGGTGCCCACGGCGGCGCTGGTGGGCGTGATCACCTATTTCATGTCCAAGGTCGTTTACCGCTATGTTTCCGTGCTTGCGGACGGCATCGGCAAGGTCGCCGAGGGGGATTTTTCCGTGCGGCTGGACGTCAGCCGCGGCGGCCCGCTCACCCTCGCTTACGAAAACTTCAACAAGATGTGCGCCGAGCTTTCCAATGTGGAAATTCTGAAAAACGACTTTCTGAACGACTACGCGCACGAACTGAAAACCCCCATCACCTCCATCAACGGGTTTGCGAAACTGCTTTTGGAAGAGGACGTTACCGAAGAGGAGCGCCGCGTCTATCTGCAGCTCATCGCGGACGAATCCCTCCGCCTCGCCGCCCTTTCGGACAGCACGCTTTTGATGAGCCGCCTCGATTCGCAGGCCATCGTGAAGGATAAAAAGGAATATAACCTCGGCGAACAGCTCCGCCGCTGCGTCATTCTGCTTTCGGTTGACTGGGGCAAGAAGGATATCAGCGTGGACGGTTCGGAGATCAAAGACGTATTTTACAGCGGCAACGAGGCGCTCATGCAGGAAGTGTGGTGCAATCTCTTGTCCAACGCCGTGAAATACACGCCCAAGGGCGGAGAGATCCGCGTGAGCGTGAGCGAGAACGCGGACAGCGCCGTGGTAACCGTTTCGGATACGGGGGAGGGCATCCCCGCCGAGGCGTTGCCGCGCATTTTTGAAAAGTATTACAGGGCGGACAAGTCGCACGCGCAGAAGGGCGTGGGGCTGGGGCTTGCCATCGTGGATAAGATCGTGCGCCTCTGCAACGGCAAAATAGAAGTGGAAAGCGCTGTGCACGAGGGCACGGCCTTCACCGTAACCCTTCCGAAATAAAACGAATTTACCCGGATAAAAAACGCGGGGCGCGCATTCTTGAATGCGCGCCCCGTTTTGTAAAAGAGTTCGGGTTATTCCGCCCTGCCGAGCAGCCGGCAGGCGTTTTTATAGGCGATGAGGTCGGTTTCCTCCCCGCTTAAATGCAGTTTTTGCAGAAAGCGGAAGGTGTGTTCGGGGGTGTCCCACGGGCAGTCGCTGCCGAAGAGCACGCGCTCCGCGCCGAACTCCTTGATCACCCGCTCGGCGGTTTGCGGCTCTTATGCGCCCGCCATATACGCCGTATCGATGTAAACGGGGGTGTTTTTCAGAAATGTGAGCGCGCCCGCCGCCATCAGCAGTCCGCCGAGGTGCGCCACGACGAGTTTCATGCGGGGAAACGCGCCGATCACCCGCGCGCACCGTTCGGGCGATGCCTTCCACGGCGGGGCGAACCCGGGATCCGCGCCGCCGTGGAACACGGCGACGAGCCCCAGTTCTTCGATCTTTTCGTAGAGGGGGAACGCCCGCTCGTCGTCCGCGAAGAAGTTCTGATATTCGTGGTGGAATTTCACGCCCTTCACGCCCGCCGCGGCAAGGCGGCCGAGTTCGGCAAGGGCGTTTTCCGAAAGCGGATGTACCGAACCGAACGCGGGATGCGCCGCGTTGGTCGCGATGGCGAAATCGTTTACTTTTTTCTCCGAATGCGGGGTTGTGACGATGTTGAGCGCCACGAAATCGTCCGCGCCCTGCGCGCGCATCAGCCGCTCGGTAAAAGACAAGGTGCCGTCCGTGAGGGGCGGCAGCCCCGCCTTTTCGGAAAGGCTTTCCATTGCGTGCGGGGCGAGTTTATCGTGAAATACGTGCGTGTGAAAATCGATGAGCATATTTTCTTCCCTTTTTTTCTTTAAACATAGCATTTTC
>CALVZR010000006.1 GCA_944372565.1 uncultured Clostridia bacterium
GAGGAATACAAAAATTCCTCTCTGCTGAAAACCGCCCTTTTTTCCATGCTGGCGGCGGGGCTTGCCGCCGCCCTCTTTATGGCGGCGCTTTCCCGCCCGCTCGCGAAGCTGCAGGGGAACCCGCTCGCCGCGCCCGCCTATGCCGCCCTCGCGCCCGCCGTTTTGTTCGTGGCGCTCCTCTCGTGCTACCGCGGGCTCTTCCAGGGATACCGCAAAATGGCGCCCACCGCCGTTTCGCAGATTATGGAACAGCTCGTGAAACTCATTTTCGGGCTGGCGCTCGCGGCGCTTCTTATGCCCGACGTGCCCGCCGCGGCGGCGGGGGCGGCGTTCGCCGTGTCTTTAAGCGAACTCGCCGCGCTCGCCTATCTCTTCTTCGCGTGGCGTAGGCAGGAAAAACGGGGCGTTTTCGCCGCGTCCGACAAAAAGGAGCATTGGAAAAATTCCTTTAAGAGCATCGTGAAAATCTGCCTGCCCGTCACCCTCGTGGGCGTGCTCCTGCCCTTTTCGCAGACGGCGGACAGCTTTCTCATCCTCAATATCCTGAAAACCTACACCGACCGCGCCACCGCCCTCTACGGACTGTTTTCGGGCGGCGTGCTCTCGGTGATCGGGGTTCCCGTTTCGCTGTGCTACGGGGTGGCGGTTGCCGCCGTTCCCTACGTTTCGGGCAGGGACGGCGGGGAGAAAAAGCCCTTTTTCGCGGTGTGGCTCACCCTCGCGCTCGCCGCGGCGATGGGGGCGGCGTGTTTCCTGCTGCCCGATTTCATCGTGCGCGTGCTCTTTTTCTCCCTTTCCGCGGAGGACAAAGCGCTCGCCGCAAACCTTCTGCGCGCGCTCTCGCCCTGCATCGTTACGATGTCGCTGCTGCAGACGGTGAACTCCCTGCTCATCGGCAAGGGGCGCGCCTATGCGCCCCTGCTCGGTATGGGGCTGGGCGTGGCGGCGAAGATCGCGCTCGAAATCGTCCTTCTCCCGCGTGCGCAAATGCACATCTACGGCGCGGCGATTTCCTTAAATGTGTGTTATTTGGTTGCGGTTCTCGTGAATTTGCTGTATAGTATAAAGGGATTCGGCGAAAAACGGATCAAACCGCTCCCGAAGGAGGATTGCAGTGAAGGTGCGAGAAGATTTGCCCGAAAATATAAAGCGGATCATCGGTAAAGAACATTTCACGTTCGAGGATCTTGCGGACATCATCCGTTTCCTGCGTTCGCCGCAGGGCTGCCCGTGGGACAGGGAGCAGACGCACGAGAGCATAGAGATCTGCCTCATCGAGGAGGCTTACGAACTGATCGACGCCGTGAAAAAACGCAGCCCCGAAAAGATGACGGAAGAGGCGGGGGACGTGATTCTGCAATCGGTGTTCCATGCCGTGATGGGGGAGGAAGAGGGCACGTTCACCATGCAGGAGGTCATCGACGCGGAGTGCGTGAAGATGATCACCCGCCACACCCATATTTTCGGGGAGGAGAGCGTGAAAGATTCCGCCGGCGCCCTGAAAGCGTGGGAGAAAAACAAATACGAAGAAAAACATCTCGAAAGCGCGGGAGAGAGGGTGAAGGACGTGCCCGAAACGCTCCCCGCGCTTCTGCGCGCCCAGAAGGTGCAAAAGCGCGCCTCGAAATTCGGTTTTGAATTTCAAAACATCGAAGAGGTGTTTGCAAAACTTTCGGAGGAAACGGCGGAATTTGCCGCCGCCCTCGCGGAAAAAAACGAGGCGCGGATCGCCGAGGAGGGAGGCGATCTCCTGTTTACGGCGGTCAATTTACTGCGCTTTGCGGGCGTGGAGAGCGAACAGGCGCTCGCCGCGGCGACGGAAAAGTTTATTTCCCGCTTTTTGGAAACGGAAAAACTCGCCGCAAAGGACGGCAAGAAGCTCGGCGAACTTTCCGCCGAAGAACTGGACGGGTATTACAATGCTGCCAAAAAGCGTTAAAATAGGCTCCGTGCAAACGGAAAACAACGTCTTTCTGGCGCCGCTCGCGGGATATACGGATTTCGCGTTCCGCAGCATCTGCCGCGATTTCGGCGCGGGGCTGACCTTCACCGAAATGGTGAGCGCGAACGGCCTGCTGTACGGCAGCCGCGCGACGGAAGAACTGCTTTACACCGCGGAAAACGAGAAGATCCGCTGCGCGCAGATCTTCGGCAGCGACGCGGACATTATGAAAGCGGCGGCGGAGAGCGAGGCGCTCGCCTCCTTCGACGTTATAGACGTAAATATGGGGTGCCCCGTGCCGAAGATCTTTTCCAACGGCGCGGGCAGCGCCCTTTTAAACGATCTGCCCAAGGCGGAAAAGATCCTTTCCGCGCTCT
The DNA here is from genome assembly GCA_944372565.1 of uncultured Clostridia bacterium. Classification (GTDB taxonomy): domain Bacteria; phylum Bacillota; class Clostridia; order Christensenellales; family Borkfalkiaceae; genus UMGS775. The sequence goes on from CALVZR010000006.1 coordinate 2,320, forward strand.
CTTCCACGGGGAAGAATATCACCGTGAAGATCCGCCTCGGCGCGGAGAAGGGGAAAAGCGTGGCTGTCGGATTCGCGAAGATGGCGGAGGGCGCGGGGGTGAAGATGATCACCGTGCACGGGCGCTACCGCCCCGATTACTATGCGGGGGAGGTGGATTTCGCGGAAATCGCGAAAGTGAAAAACGCCGTGAACATTCCCGTCATCGCAAACGGCGGCGTGTTTTCCCGCAAAGACGCGGAGGAACTGATGGAAAAAACGGGGGCGGACGGCGTGATGGTCGCCCGCGGCGCGCTGGCGCGGCCGTGTATTTTTTCCGAGATTCTGGAAAAAGAGTACGTTTACAGCGTGAAAGAGGTGGTTTCCCGCCAGATCGCGCTTTTGAAAACCCGTTTCGAGGACGGGCGCATCGCGGTGAATTTCCGCAAGGTGATGCCGCAGTATCTCAAAGGATACCCCGCGGACAAGGAATGGAAAAAGCGGTTCGCGCAGGTGAAGTCCACGGAGGAGATCCTCCGCCTGCTCGAAGAGGCGTAACAATTCGCGCGCGGGTCAAATATACTGTAAGTAGCGAAAATGCGGGGTGCGGTAGTTTGAAAGCGTGCGTGGTGACTTGCAGCAATCTCAATGCCTTCTGGCAGGAAAAACTGGAAAAAACGGGGAAGAGCGATCTCCTCGCGTTCGGTTTCAACGGGCTGGGGCTCGTGAGCTATAAGAGCGAACTGGAGGGAAAGACGGAATTTTTCCACGACGCGGCGGGGCTTTCCCGCGCGACGGGCGGCGTGCTGGTGTGCGGGTGCGATACCGATACCTACGGCGTGTTCCGCCACTCGGCGCTCGTGGCGGAAAAGGGGCGCATCCTCGGCGTTTCGGACGCGTGCTATGCGCTCGACGAGAGCGAATTCCGCGCGGGCGGGAGTTTCCGCGTGTACGAAACGGGGGCGGGGCGCGTGGGCGTGCTCGTCGGCGACGACGTGTATTTTCCCGAGGCAGCCAAAGTGCTTTCCCTGTGCGACGCGGACGTGATCGTGTGCGTTTACCACCGCGCGGCGGCGGGTATGACCGAGGTGATGGCGCGCGCCGCGGCGTTTTCCTGCGGAGTGCCCTTCATCCTCGCCGCGGAATCCTTCGTGAGCGCGGCGGGCGCGAACGGGGAAATCGCCTACTCTTCCCGCAGGGACGTGAACGAATTTCCCCTGCGGCTCGTGAAGGATTATCACAAGATCAGCACCCGCCGCCGCGGGTTTTCGTTTGAACAATAGTTTGCAAAGTATAAACGATGGTTTGATTTACGGAGGAGAAAATTTTGCTCAATATCGTACTTGTGGAGCCGGAGATCCCGCAAAATACCGGTAACGTGGCGAGAACGTGCGCCGCCACGGGCAGCAGGCTGCACCTCGTGCGGCCGTTCGGGTTCGAGATCACGGACAAGCATTTAAAGCGCGCGGGGCTGGATTACTGGCACCTCGTGGATATTTTTTATTACGATTCTTTCCGGGAAGTTTTGGACAAGTTCTCTCCTTCGCATAATTTCTGGTTTTTCTCCACCAAGGCGGCGAAAATTTACAGCGACGCGCGGTATCGGGACGGGGATTTCCTCGTGTTCGGCAAGGAAACCAAGGGATTGGACGAAAAACTTCTCGCCGCGCATTACGAAAACTGTGTGCGCCTTCCCATGACGGACGAGAGCCGTTCGCTCAATCTGGGAAACTCCGTCTGCGCGGGTGTTTACGAGGCTTTGCGCCAGCTTTCTTTCCCCGATCTCAAGTGCGCGGGGGAAATCCCGCAAAAGTGAACTTTTTTGCCCCCGAATTTGCGTTTTCGGCGCAAATTGATTTGACAAAAGGCGGTAAATTTACTACAATATCCCGTGAAAGGAAATAAAAACGGAGGAGTTTTTTATGAATAAAAAATCGATTAAAGATGTCGACGTAAAAGGCAAGCGCTGTCTTGTGAGAGTGGACTTCAACGTCCCGATGAAAGACGGCGTGATCACCGACGAAAACCGTATCGACGGCGCGCTGCCCACCATCAAATATCTGATCGAACACGGCGCGAAAGTCATTTTGTGCTCGCACCTCGGCAAGCCGCACAACGTGCTCACCCCGGGTTTCGGGCTGAACAAGAAGGAAAAGGCCGCCGTTGCCGCCCTGCCCGAAAGCGAACAGGCCGCGGCGAAGGAAGAATATCTCAAAAAGGCGATGAAGGACAAGGAGAAATTCTCTCTCCGCCCGGTTGCCGAAAAACTTTCCGAAAAGCTGGGTAAAAAGGTTGTATTCGCCACCGACGTGGTCGGTCCGAGCGCAGACGCAGCCGTCGCCGCGATGAAGGACGGCGACGTGGTCCTTCTGGAAAACACCCGTTTCGAGGCGGGCGAAGAAAAGCGCGACGAGGCGCTCTGCAAAAAACTCGCTTCTTATTGCGATATCTATGTGAACGACGCTTTCGGCACGGCGCACCGCTCGCACGCGACCACCGCGGCGATCGTGGAATACGGTTTCGTGAAGACGGCGGTTTGCGGTTTCCTCATCGAAAAGGAACTCTCCGTGATGGCGGACGCCCTCGAACACCCCGTGCGCCCGTTCGTTGCCATTCTCGGCGGCGCGAAAGTTGCGGATAAACTCAAAGTCATTTCCAATCTGCTCGAAAAGTGCGATACCCTCGTGATCGGCGGCGGTATGGCTTATACCTTCCTCAAAGCGGAAGGATACGAAGTGGGCGCCTCCCTCGTGGACGACGAGCAGATCGGCTACTGCAAGGATATGATGAAGAAGGCGAAGGATCTGGGCAAAAAACTCCTTCTGCCCGTCGATTCGGTCACGGCGAAATCCTTCCCCAACCCCATCGACGCGCCCATCGAAGTGCACACCTGTCCCGTGACGGCTATGCCCGCGGACGAAATGGGGCTGGATATCGGGCCGGAAACCGAAAAGCTGTTCGCTTCGGAAGTCGCAAACGCGAAAACGGTGATCTGGAACGGGCCGATGGGCGTTTTTGAAAACCCCACGCTCGCCAAGGGCACGATCGCCGTGGCGAAAGCGCTTGCGGACGCCAAGGGCGCCACGACCATCATCGGCGGCGGCGACCCCGCGGCTGCCGCGAAACAGCCCGGCTTTGCGGATAAGATGACGCACATTTCCACGGGCGGCGGCGCTTCGCTCGAACTCTTCGAAGGCAAGGTGCTCCCCGGCATCGCCTGCCTCAACGACAAGGACTGACCCGACTTTTTTAAGGAGCTCGAATTACAATGAGAAAACCCATTATCGCACGAACCTGCAAGATGAACAAGACCGCGGCGGAGGCCGCCGCGCTCGTGGAGGAACTCAAACCTCTCGTGGCGAAAGCAAAACCCGAAGTGGTGGTTTGCGTGCCTTTTACCGATCTTGCCGTCGTGGGCAAGGCGCTCGAAGGCAGCAAGATCAAACTCGGCGCGCAGAACGTGGCGTGGGCGGATAAAGGCGCTTTCACGGGCGAGATCAGCGCGGATATGCTCAAAGAACTGGGCGTGGAATACGTGATTATCGGGCACAGCGAACGCCGCCAGTATTTCGGCGAAACGGACGAAAGCGTAAATAAGCGCGTGAAACAGGCGCTGGCGAAGGGGCTCAAACCCATCGTGTGCGTGGGCGAAACCAAACTCGAAAGGGAAAAGAACCGCACCAAGCGCGTGCTGAAAAAGCAGATCACCGAAGGGCTTGCGGGCGTGGAGGATTTTGAAAACGTCGTCGTCGCCTACGAACCCGTGTGGGCGATCGGCACGGGGCTGACCGCCACGGCGGAGGACGCGAACGCGACCATCGGCTATATCCGCAGGATCGTGGGCAACACCTTCGGCAAGGAAGTGGCGAAGAATCTGCGCATCCAGTACGGCGGCAGCATGAACGCCGGCAACGCGAAAGACCTGATGGCGATGCGCAACATTGACGGCGGGCTGATCGGCGGAGCCTCCCTCAAAGCGGAGGATTTCTCCAAAGTCGTCAACTACAAGGATAATTAAAACGCGTACAACGCGTAAAAAAGCGCCCGCGGGCAGTTGCCCGCGGGCGCTTTGCTCTTTTTCGGAGCGGTTATACGCATTTAATGCTTTCAAACCGTCCGCAGCCCGCGGCGCCCGGCGTGCGGCCGACCTCGGTGTTGTCCGCCGTGCAATCCTGCAATTCCTTTATCGGATTCGGCTTGGTGCAGAAGCGGTAATCCCTGCCGTTTTTGCGGATATAAGAGGCCGTTGCCATATGCGAGGGCGTATCCTTGGGGGAGGGGTTGATCTTCTTCTGGAAGGAGAAAAACGGTGCGTTTTTTGGCAGATCGTCCAGCTTTTCGTATGTTTCTCCCGAAGCGGTGAACTGCACGGTGTTTTTCAGAACGGAGCGAACGTACGCGATATTTTCGTGCAGGGAGAGCGGTTCGGGAAATTCCCCGCCCGCGATCACCTCGTTCCATTCCTTCTTTTCGGTCTTTCTGAGGATTTCCGCCGCCTTGTGCAGGTGGGCGATTTCCGTGCGGAAGTTCTCTTCCCAGACGGCTTTTACGCGCTCGTCGCATTCGGTCATATAGCACGACCAGTAAAGATAGCATTCCGCATATTCGTGCCATAGCAGCATTTCCGCCCAGCTGCAGCCGGCGTTCATCAGGGATTCGTATTGCGTAACGTGTTCTTCCTCCACGAGGGCGATCTCCTGGTAGAGCCTGCGCGCCGCGTCGGTATCGGCGAACGCCGTTACGTTCATATAATAGTTCATAGTTTGCTGTTCCGCCGCGGTGATGATCATTGTCGCAAGCGTGGTGAACAGGTCTGCCGAGCAATCGACGCCCCGCTTCACGTTGTCCTTCGGATAGCGGTGGTGCGCGATGGTCGGCCTGCCCGGCATAATTTCCGTATAGCCGCCCACCAGCCGTTCGGCGTGCACGCCCTGCTGCTCTTCGAGCACGTTCGCATAGCGGTAAAGATGGTCGAAATCTTCGAGCAGCGCGAAGTCGAGCGCCTTTTTCACATAGGGATCCTTCGTGCGCTTGGCGAGTTCCGCGGTGAGGTCCACCGCCAGCTGTTCGTAGCCGATGGTGTGTTCGAGCACGGTTTCGTCGATGGGCTTCAAGAGGGACAATTTGAGCTGCTGGCGCTTTTCCGCGGCGCGGGTGAGCGCCAGTTCCCGCTTTAAGTCGTTATCGCGGATATGGCGGGCGAACTGGTGGGAAAACCAGTTTGCCTCGAACTCCGTGCCGTTCATCAGAATGATGCGGGTTTTGGTGTAAGGGTCGGTCGCGTTTTTGTCGTACGCGACGGGGTAGGATTTTTTCCAGCATTGAAACGCTTTTTCGAGCGATTCGGGTTTTTCCTGAAACGGATTCATAAAACACACTCCTTTTTCGATATGTAAGGAAAATGCGCCCGATGGGATTATTGCCGTTTGGAAAGGAAGTAAACCCGCCGCGCCCGTTTTTTTTGCGCTTCGCGCCGCTTTTTCCGCTCTTTGCAAAAAACGGACTTCGCCGTTCACTGCGCCTTCTGTTTTTCTTCTTTGCCGAGTTCTTCGATATAGCGCACGGCTTCGGATTGCTTTTCTTCGGAAAGTTCGTCGAATTTCGACAGCACGTCCAGATAATTTTCGGGGATGGTGAGGTCGTATTCTTTCTGCTCCCGTTCCTTTTTCATAAAATGTTCCTCCGTTATAAATTCCGCTTATGCAACGGTTTGTATTTTCATGATAATATATTTTGAACAATATTGCAAGTAATTTTGAATAATATTTTCAAAATTATTCAAAATTTATGTACGGCGCGGAAATTGCGCTTTGAAAAGTTGCCAAACGCCGCCCGTTCGTGATAAAATACAGATAAATTATGGACGGGATCAGGAAAGTATTCATCGCGGGGGGCACGGGGTTTCTGGGCGCTCCCGCCGCGCAGAGGCTCCGCGCGCTCGGCGTCGAAACGCGCTCCGCCTCCCTTTCGGGCGGGGAGAACTGCGATAAACTGAATTTGTTTGAAGAAAGCGAAAGCTCGCTTTCGGAATATTTTGCAAACATCGGCGCGGACGCGCTCGTTTACGCGCTGGGGCCGGACGAGCGGCAGGCGGCGCCCGCGCCCGCATATGAATTTTTCCGCGAGAGGCTGGCGGAGCAGTGCGGCAGGATCTGCCGCGCCGCAAAGCGTGCGGGCGCGAAAAAGCTGGTGGTGTTCGGCTCTTACTTTTCGCATTTCGACGCGCTGCTCGGCGGAAAACTTGCAAAAGCGCATCCGTATATCCGCGCGCGGCGCGATCAGGAACGGGAGGTGCTCTCCTTAAACGGCGAAGGGTGCGCAGCCCTCGTTTTGCAGCTGCCGTATATCTTCGGCGTGACCGGGGGCAGAACGCCCATCTGGCGGGAAAGCCTGCTTTCGCATTACGACGGGTTCGGTTCGGTGTTCATTCCGCGCGGGGGCACGGCGGCGACGACGGCGGAAAGCGTGGCGGACGCCGCGGCAGCGGCGGTGCTGTTCGGCGAGGGCGGCGTGTATCCCGTGGGTGGGGTAAATCTTACTTATAAGGAATTGTTCATAAAGATGCTCCGCGCCGCGGGGGACGGGCGGAAGGTGCATACCGTGCCCGCCTTTCTCGCCGCGCCGGGGGCGCGGCTGATGACGAAAAACGCAAAGGCGGACGGCAGGGAGCCGGGGCTGGATTACGCGAAACTGATGACGCAGGTTTTTCCCCGCCGCTTTTATCTGGACGGGGAGCAGACGGCGCGCGCGCTGCATTTTGAAAAACTCGGTTTTTCCCCCGTGCGGGATATCGACGCCGCGATCGGGGAGAGTATGCGCGCGTGCTATCCCGAACGGTTCGGCGGAAAATAAAAGGAAACCGGGCTTGCGTTTACGGCGCCCCGGACGGAAAACCAGAGAGGAGGCGGAAAACCGCAGGGAAAAAGATGATATTCAATACCGTGCTCGGTCTGCTGATCCCGTTCGTCGGAACGGCGCTCGGCGCGGCGACCGTGTTTTTGCTGAAAAGAGATCTCAACGAGAAGGTGCAGAAGTTCCTGCTCGGGTTCGCTTCGGGCGTGATGGCGGCGGCTTCGGTGTGGTCGCTCCTGCTGCCCTCCGCGGAGATGGCGGCGGAGCAGGGCGTTCCCGAATGGCTCCCGCCCGCCGCGGGTTTCGCGCTCGGCATGCTGGCGCTGCTCGCGCTCGATACTTTCGTGCCCCACCAACATATAGACGCCGCCGAGGCGGAAGGGCGGAAAAGCTCTTTCAGCCGCTCGAAACTGCTCCTGTTTTCGGTAACGCTGCACAATATCCCGGAGGGGATGGCGGTGGGCGCGGTGTTCGCGGGGCTGCTCGCGGGCGGCGTTCCCGTAACGGCGGCGGGGGCGTTTGCCCTTTCGGCGGGCATCGCGCTGCAAAATTTCCCCGAAGGGGCGGTGATCTCCATGCCCCTGCTCGCGGAGGGCAACAAGAAGGGCAAAGCTTTCGGCTACGGCGTGCTTTCGGGGGCGGTGGAACCGGCTGCGGGGCTGATCACAGCGCTTTTCACCTCGCTCGTCACGCCCGTTCTTCCCTATCTTCTCTCCTTTGCGGCGGGCGCGATGATCTACGTGGTGGTGGAGGAGCTCATCCCTTCCTCGCAGAGCGGAAAACATACCAATATCGCCACGGTGGGCGTGCTGCTCGGCTTTACGGCGATGATGATTCTGGACATGGCGCTCGGCTGAGCGGAGAAAACAAAGGCAAAATACAGGAGTAAAAACATGTTCGAACCCGATTACAGAAATATCGAGGACTGCGCGCGCAACAAAAAGCCGCGGCGCATCCCCCTTTACGAACACGGCATAGACGACGGGATTATGGAAGGATTCCTCGGCAAGAAATTCGCGCACCTGCGCAAGAGCGATCGCTCATGGTGGAAACCGTGCGGCGGTTGCGCGGCGATTACGATTAAGAAGTCAATATTTGAAATAAAGTTGTATGTTTGCGGCACGCGCGGCGTTCCCCGCGGTGGTACAATAAGAGCGCGAAGGGCGATTATTGATACCGTTTGGGGGAAACGCCGTATTTTTCTTTAAACGCCTTGCTGAACGCGTAGATAGAGGAATAATTGAGAAGTTCCGCGATCTTCGTTACCGAAAGGCAGCCTTCGTCGAGGAGCAGGCGGGCGGTTTCCAGCCTGCGGCTGCGGTAATATTCGAGCAGGGTGGAGGAAGTCGTCTTTTTGAAAATTTCGGAAAGATAACTGTATGTATAGCCGAAAATCTCCGCGAGCTCTTCGAGTTTGGCGAGCGAATAGATGTGCGTATCGATATAGTTCATCATCTGATAGCAAAGCTCTTCCGCCCGCGTGGCGTCGCCCTTTCTCTGCGCGGGGGAGTTCTGCTTGAAATCCCGTATGAGATAGATGGCGATCTGCTCGAAGGAAGAGGCGAGCAGTTTTTCGCGGTATTCGCCCTTGCCGTCGAATTCGGCGATGGCGTTCTCCACGAGGCGGCGGATGTTTTCGTCGCGGAAAACCCGCGCTTCCGCCTTCGCGCAGCGCTGCATAATGTTTTCCAGTTCGGCGGCATAGGCGGGATCTTCCGTATTGAAAGAATAAAAATCGAATTTGAGCGGGTCGTTTCTGTCCGCGACGATGGCGTGGAAATCTCCCGGGAAGGAAAGGTGGATATCCCCCCGCTTCACGGGGACGGGCGCGCCGTTGGTGAAAATCTGCCCCAGCCCGCCCGTTACGACGGTCAGCTCGAACAGGTTCACGTGCGAGTGCGTGGGAACGACCGTTTCCTCCGCGCAGTGCATCCGCCCGATCTGGAAAAAGAAAAAAGAGCCGAATCGCAGCGGGTGGGAGATATGGTTTTTATCGATATGATAGCGGATGTCCATAAAGAAATTGTAGCGCGGACGGGGGCTTTTGTCAATAAAAATATTAAAAATTTTTTCGGAGCGCGGCGGAAAGGTCGGGCTAAATCCTAAAAAATGATAAATTTTTCGCGAACTATGGATATTGACGGACGGGCGGAAAGGGACTATAATCTAATCAGAAAAAAACGGGAGGTTTTTTTATGAAAAAGGTTATAGCGGTTGTCGGTTGCGGTCGGATCGCGCAGAGCGCGCATTTCCCCGCGTTCGCGCAGATGGACGAAGTTCGCGTGAAATACGCGTGCGATCTCATCGTTTCCAAGGCGGAGGCGATGAAGGAAAAATATCCCGATAAGGTGGAGAACGTCATCACCGATTATATGGTGGCGCTGGCGGATCCCGAAGTGGAAGCGGTTTTCGTGCTCACGCCCAATTTCGCGCACTATACGGTTACGATGGACGCCCTGAAAGCGGGCAAGCACGTGTTCTGCGAAAAGCCGATCACGGTGAATTACAAACTTTCCCTCGAAATGGCGAAGGAAGCGGAAAAGCAGGGCAAAATGCTCAATATCGGCGTGTGCAACCGCTACCACAAATCGGTGGAAAAACTCGAAGAAATGTGCCGCGAAGGCAAATTCGGCAATCTGTATCACGTTTACTGCTCGTTCAGAAGTTTCAGGAGCATCCCCGGGCTGGGCGGCCCGTTCACCGATAAAAAACAGTCGGGCGGCGGCGTGCTCATCGACTGGGGCGTGCACTTTTTCGACCTCATCTTGTACATCCTCGGCAACGCCAAGGTGAAAAATCTCACCTGCGACGCGTATTCCGAAATGGCGAAGGACATGAAGGCTTATAAATATCGCAGCATGTGGGCGGAGGACACGGCGGACACGGAGCACGGCGTGAACGACGTGGACGACTTCATCACCGGCTACGTGCGCACCGACAAGGCGAGCATCTCCTTCAACGGCGCGTGGGCGCAGAATATCGACAAAGAGGAGATGTTTATCGATTTCCTCGGCGACAAGGGCGGCGCGCGGCTCAATTACGGCGGATTTTTCTCCTTTACGGACGGTAGCACGCTGCAAACCGAAACGCCCGAATACGACATCCCCAATATGTATCTGCTCGAGGACAAGGCGTTTATCGAATCGATCTCGACGGGCGTGAAGAACAAGGGCAACGTGGAAAACGTGCTCGAAACGGCAAAACTGCTGGACGCGCTGTACGCTTCCGCGGCGAGCCGCAAGGAAATCGTTTTATAAGGGGCGCGGTATGAAGAAAATAGGGTTCGTCGATTATTATCTGCACGAATGGCACGCGAACAACTATCCCGCGTGGTTTTCCGAAGTGTGCGCCCGATTGGGCAAAGAGTATAAGATCGCCTACGCGTGGGCGGAACTGGAGGCTTCTCCGGACGACGGCGTTACGAGCGACGAATGGTGCAAAAAATACGGCGCGGAGAAGTGCGCCACGCTCGAAGAACTGTGCGAAAAGAGCGATTATATCCTCATACTTGCGCCCTCCAACCCCGAAAAGCACCTCGGCTATGCGGAGATCGCGCTCAAATACGGCAAGCGCACGTATATCGACAAGACGTTCGCGCCGGACGCCGCCACTGCGGAGAAGATCTTCGCGCTCGGCAAAAAGTACAACGCGCCTTTCTTCTCCTCCTCGGCGCTCCGCTATGCGGACGAGCTGACGGGGGTGCGCGCGGCTTCCGTGATGACGACGGGCGGCGGCAGGAGTCTGGAAGAATACATCATCCATCAGACGGAAATGGTGGTGAAAACGTTGGGCACGGGCGCGAAGCGCGTGCAGGTGGAGGACGGCGCGGAAAAGATCTGCCGCGTGGAATACGGCGACGGCAGGAAAGCCGTGATGATCTACGACGACGGGCTGCCCTTCAACGTATATGTGAAGAAGGAAAACGGCGAAACGGCGTTTCTGCCCATCGTTTCAGATTATTTCAAAAACCTCATCGCGGACATCGTGAATTTCTTCGAAACGGGCGAGCGCAGTTTCTGCCCGGAAGAGACAATGGAAGTGATGCGCATCCGCGAGGCAGCCGTGCGCGGCGAAAAGGATCCCGGCAAGTGGATCGAAATTTGCTGACGGAAAAACGATGAAACGCAGCGTCGTCATTCTGTATCGGGATTTTTGCGATGAATGGTTCGATATCCTGAAAAAGGGAGAATTCAACACCCTCGGGTTGCATTTCATTCCGTCGGAAAATTCAATGGAAGAATATCTGCAATGGCTTTCCGAACGCGGGCGCGCGCTCATCGGGCGGGCGGAGGCGATGGGCGTGCAGGTGGAACACGAACTGCACGCGTTCAGATATCTGCTGCCGCGCGAAATGTTTGCCGAAAAACCCGAATATTTCCGTATGAACGCGGCGGGGGAGCGGAGCGCGGATTTCAATCTCTGCGCATCCTCGGGGGCGCTTGCCGTCGTGGAGGAGCGCGCTTACGATCTGGCTCGCCGGCTGCGGCAGAGCGGGCACGATTATTATCTGTGGGCGGACGACGTTGCGGAGGATTGTTTCTGCCATTGCCCGGCGTGCGCAGGGGAAAAACCTTCGGCGCAATACCTGAAAATTCTGAAAAGCATCCTTGCGGGGCTGAAAAAATACGGTGCGCACGCCCGTTTGTGCTATCTCGGATACGGGGCGATACTCACGCCGCCGGACGGCGAAATTCCCGAAGATATCTTTCTGGAATTCGCGCCGTTTTGGCGGAAACTGCAATCTCCTATGCAGGCGGAGGAAAATCGGGAGAGCGCGGCTCTGCTCGGGGTGCTTTTGAAAAAATTTCCCGCACACAGCGCGGAAATTCTGGATTATTGGCTGGACGAATCTATGCATTCGGGATGGGGAAAGAATCCCTTATCCCGCCTGCCCTACGCGGAAAACGTGCTGAAAGCGGATTTCGGGTACTATATGGATTTGGGCGTGCGGGCGGTAAAAACCTTCGGCACGTATCTCGGAAAAGAATATCTCGCGCAATTCGGCGATCGCGAAATCGCGGATTACGGGAAATTATTAAAGAAAATGCAGGAAAAGAAGGAAAAAGAATTATGAAAAAGCTGAGAGTTGGAATCATCGGTTGCGGGAGGATCTTCGTGATGCACGCGGTGCCCGCTTCCACGCTGGAAGAATCGGAACTTGTCGCCTGCTGCGACGTCGTGGCCGAACGGGCTGCCGCCGCCGCGGAAAAATACGGCGCGAAGGCCTATACCGATTACCGCGAAATGCTCGATCGGGAGAAACTGGACGCGGTGCATCTCTGCCTGCCGCATTACCTTCACACCGTTGTGGCGAAATACGCCTTTTCGCGCGGGGTGAACGTGCTTTCCGAAAAGCCGATGTCCATCGACTACGAGAGCGCGGAAGACGCCGTGATTTCGGCGGAGAAGGCGGGCGTTTTATACGGCGTGATTTTTCAGTGCCGCTACAATAATTCCGCGCAGCTCGTCAAGCGTTCGCTCGAAGCGGGAAAACTGGGGAAGATCATCTCCGCCCGCTCCACGCTCACCTGGAAGAGAGACGACGAATATTACAAGGAAAGCGACTGGAAAGGCACGTGGGACAAGGAGGGCGGCGGCGTGGTCATCGACCAGGCCATCCACTCCATCGACCTCGTGAACTGGATGGTTGATAGCGGGGTGAAGTCCGTTTCCTGTTCCATGGCGAACCGCGGACATAAGATCGTGAAGGTGGAGGACAGCGCGGAAGGGCTGATCACCTACGAAAACGGCGTGCGCTACGGCTTTTACTGTATGAACAACTACGGGTGCGACGAGCCTATCGAGATCCGCCTGCTGTGCGAAAAGGGCAAGGTGGTGTTCGGCTACGACGACGCGTATATCACCTATAACGACGGCAGCACGGAAGAAGCGCATCAGGAAGAGAACGTAACCCTCTACGAGGGCGGCAAAGATTACTGGGGCTTCCAGCACGTGCGCCAGATCCGCCAGTTCTACCGCGCGTGTTTAGGGCTGGAACCGCTGGATATCAGCGGCAGGGAGGCGCTCAAAACGCATAAACTGATCTGCGAGATCTATAAACAGGGAAAGGAGACGATGAGATGAAATTCGGAGTGATTACCGATTGTTTCAAAAAGCCGCTGGACGAATGTATCGTATCCGCGGCGAAAATGGGGTTCGACGGCGTGCAGATCTACGCCACGTACGGCGATTTCAGCCCCGAAAAACTGACCGACGAGGACAAAGCGCATTATAAAAAGCTGCTGAAAGACAACAACCTCGAAGTGAGCGCGCTTTGCGGCGACCTCGGCGGGCACGGTTTCGAAATCGAGGCGGACAACGCCGAGCGGGTGGAAAAGACCAAGCGCATCATCGACCTCGCGGCGGAATTCGGTGCGAAGGCGGTTACCACGCACATCGGCGTGATTCCCGCGGATAAGTCCGATCCGCAGTACGGCGTGATGCTCCGCGCGCTCACCGCGTGCGGGAAATACGCGCTGAAAAAGGGCGTGAAACTCGCCATCGAAACGGGGCCGGAGATCGCCCCCACGCTGTATGCGTTCGTGAGCGATACCGAGGGGGGCGTGGGCGTCAACCTCGACCCCGCAAACTTCGTGATGGTTTCCGGGCAGGATCCCGCGGAGGCCGTTTATCTACTGAAAGATTTTATCGTGCACACCCACCTCAAAGACGGCAGGAGGCTGCGCAAGATCGATCCGAAGATCATCTACAACAGCTTTGCCGAAGGCGGCATAGAGGGGCTGAACGCGGCGGATTACTTCATCGAAACGCCCGTGGGCGAGGGCGACGTGGATTTTGAAAAATACTTCGCCGCGCTCAAAGATATCGGCTACGACGGTTATCTGACCGTGGAGCGCGAAACGGGGGACGACCCCGAGGCGGATATCGCCAAGGCGATGCGTTTCCTGCGCGCCGCGGGGGTATAAAGCCGAATATAAACGGAAAAAAAGAGCCTTTTTTAGAAGGCTCTTTTTTGATGTACGGGGCCGGGCGCGCGGAAAGGCGGTTCACGCCTTTTCGCAGAAGGCGAATCCTTCAAAGAAGTCGTACCGCGCGCCCTTTTCCACGGCGGAGAGCAGGTATCTGCCGAGCACCGCGTCGGCGCGCATCCCGTTTTTTCGGGCGGTGCGGAAAAAATCCTCCGCGTTGTT
>CALVZR010000007.1 GCA_944372565.1 uncultured Clostridia bacterium
GGGGGCGTTGCGGGCGCGATAGAAAAGTGCATCAAGGAATACTATCCCGGCGTGGAAGTGAATATCGAGCACTGCGAAAGCCTTTCGGAGTGCAGCAAGATGCTCATGCTGGCAAAGCTCGGCAAGAAAAACGGCTGTCTGATCGAAGGCATGGCCTGCCCCGGCGGCTGCGTGGCGGGCGCGGGCACCAATATTCCCGTGGGCAAGGCGGCGGGTCTTGTGAAAAAGGCGGTGGAAAACTCCGCGGAGGCCGTTCCGCCCAAAGAACTCGAAGAAATCAATCTGGACTGACGGGTCGCATCCCGAAGGGGCGCGGCGGCATCTGCCGCCGCGCCCTCTTTTTTTACGCTCCCGCTTTTCCGTGCAAAAAAACGCGGCGCACAATTTTGTGCGCCGCGCGTCTTTCGTATAAAATTCATCTTTTGTGTTTCTTCGCGCTCTTCGTCCGTACTTCGGAAAATTCTCGCGTATCTTTCAGTCTTTATCCTGCGGTATTTCCAGAAATCTCTTCATCAGTTCGGGGCCGCGGGGGAGAAATACGCCGGTATTTTTCGCCGCCTTCTCGCAGTAACTTGCCGCGCCCGCTCCCGTTTTGCCGCTCCGGTAGAGCAGATAGGGCACGGGGTCGGAAACGTGCGTTTTCACCGAGATCGGCGTGGGATGATCGGGCAGAAACAACAGGGAATACGCTTCCCCGCGCTTGTCCAGTTCCCGTTTGAGCGTGCCGAGCACCTTTTCGTCGATCTGTTCGATAGACCAGATCTTATGTTCGAGGTCGCCCTGATGCCCGCACTCGTCCGCAGCTTCGATATGAATATAGCAAAAATCCGCGCCGCTGTCAAGCGATTGCAGCGCGATTCGCGCTTTTTCGCCGAAATTCGTGTGATAGTTGCCCGTGGCGCCCTTCACGTCCGGCACGTCCATCCCCGTCAGTTTGCCGATGCCTTTCAGGAGATCCACTGCGGAAATCATCGTGCCCTTTTTGCCGAATTTTCCCGCAAAGGAATCGAGTTTTGGCTTTCTGCCCGCGCCCCACAGCCAGAGCGAATTCGCGGGGTTTTTTCCCGCCGCCTTCCGCGCGAGGTTCACGGGGTGGTCTTTCAGCAGCCGGTACGAGCGCTCCATCAAAGCGAGGAATGCCGCCGCGTTTTCGCCCTTGGGAAGAAAAGAAGTTACTTTCTTTCCCGAAATGTCGTGCGGGGGAGTGAATTCCGCGCCGTCCTTGCCGTTTTCCACCACCAGGCAGTGGCGGTAACTCACGCCCGCATAGAGGGAAAACGCCTCGTTTTCCAGTTTGTCCGAGAGGAAGGAAACGAGTTCTTTTGCCTCCTCGGTGGAAATTTCGCCCGCGGAGTAATCGAGCATGGTTTTTTGGGCATAGTCCGCCTCGTCCGAAAGGGTAACGAGGTTGGCGCGCAGGGTAAGGTCGCTTTCTTTGAGCGCGATGCCGATGCTCGCCGCTTCCAGCGGGGAGCGCCCCGTATAATATACGGCGGGGTCGTAGCCGAGCACGGAAAGGTTTGCCACGTCGCTGCCCGGTTTCATCCCGTCGGGCACGGTCTTTACCAGCCCGACTTCCGAAACGCGGGCGAGGGAATCCGCAACGGGTTTGCGCGCCGCTTCGAGCGGGGTTTTGCCGCCGAGCGAGGGAATGGGGTAATCCGCCATACCGTCGCCGAGTATCACAACGTATTTCATAATGTCTGCCTCTTTTTGGGTTCTTTTTTATTTCGCTTTTTCTGCGGGCGCGGCGGCTTTACCGCCGAGGTCCCAGTCGATGGGGGAAACGCCGTGCGCCGCGAGATATTCGTTCGCCTTTTTGAAGTGCCCGCACCCGAAAAATCCCGCGAATGCCGAAAGCGGGCTGGGGTGGGCGCATTCCAAAACGAGATGCCTGTTTCCGTCGATGAGCGTTTTCTTGCTCCGCGCGTTGCCCCCCCAGAGCAGAAACACGAGATGTTCCCGCCCCTCGGAGAGTTTGCGGATCACGCCGTCGGTAAACTCTTCCCAGCCACGCCCCCTGTGGGAATTCGCGCTGTACGCCCGCACGGTGAGGGCGGTGTTGAGCAAAAGCACGCCCCTCTCCGCCCACTTGGTGAGATTCCCGCCCGCCGCGGGGGGAATGCCGAGCTCGTCGGAAAGTTCCTTGTAGATGTTGAGGAGGGAAGGCGGCGGCTGCACGCCGTCCGGCACGGAAAACGCCAGCCCCATCGCCTGGCCGGGATTGTGGTAGGGGTCCTGCCCTAAAATCACGGCTTTCACGGCGGAAAAGGGCGTAAGGCGGAAACAGTTGAAGATGTCGTTCATCGGGGGGAAGATCCTGCGCGCAGAATACTCCTCTTTCAAAAACTGCCTGAGTTTCAGATAGGAGGGCGATGCAAAAAGATCTTTCAGGATTTCGTCCCAATCGTTGCCGAGCGGTTTCATAATCGTAAATATAGTAGCACAAAACGGGCGATTTTGGCAAGAAAAGTCGGGGGAAAACGAAAAAACGGCGCGAAAAAAATTTTTTCCGAAAATAAAGGATTTCGCCGTTTCGCGTCGAATATATACTTTGGAGGGAAAAAGCCCATGAGGGAAAAAACCATTCAGATCGAAAATATGTTTCTTTCTCCGTTCGCGAAGAAGTCGGAGGACACCGCGGGGCGGGAGAGGCAGGAAACGCCCTGTCCCATGCGCACGGATTTTCAGCGCGACAGGGACAGGATCATCCACTGCAAATCCTTCCGCCGCCTCAAAAACAAAACGCAGGTGTTTTTCTGCCCCGAAGGGGATAACTACCGCACGCGGCTCACGCACACGATAGACGTTACGCAGATCGCGCGGAGCATCGCCCGCGCGCTGAGTCTGAACGAGGACCTCACGGAGGCCATCGCCCTCGGGCACGATCTGGGGCACACGCCCTTCGGCCACAGCGGCGAACGCGTTCTGGACAAGCTGTCGCCCCGCGGGTTCAGGCACAACGAACAGAGCAAGCGCGTGGTGGAGTTTCTGGAAAACGACGGCGCGGGGCTCAACCTCACCCTCGAGGTGAAGGACGGCATTTTAAATCACAAGGTTTCGCTTTCCCCGAAAACGCTGGAAGGGAGAGCGGTTTCCATCGCGGACTGGATCGCGTACATCAACCACGATATAGACGACGCCATCCACGGCGGACTCATCCGCGCGGAAGATTTGCCCAAAGAGGCGGTGCGCGTGCTCGGGAACACCTCGCGCGAGCGCATCAACTCGATGATCTTTTCCATTTACCGCGCGAGCGAGGGCAAGCCCAAGGTGGAAATGGAGCCGGAAATTTTCGAGGCGACCAAGATTTTGCGCGAATTTATGTTTTCGGAAGTGTATTTTTCCAAAACCGCGCGACAGGAAGAGGAGAAGGCGGACAGGATGCTCACGGGCATGTACGAATATTTCGCCTCTCATCCGGACAAGCTGCCGCCCTTTTACATCGGTATCGCCTATAAGAGCGGGGTGGATCAGAGCATATGCGATTATATCTCTTCGATGTCCGATAAATACGCGTATTACATATACGACAGTATTTTCATCCCGAAATCCTGGGGGCTGTGATGAACGTTTACGAAGCGGTATTCGCGGTTTATCTCGCCGCGCTCAATCTGATCGCGTTCGCCGCCATGGGGGCGGACAAGCGCCGCGCGCAGGCGGGGAAGTGGCGCATCAGTGAAAGAACGCTCTTTCTTCTCGCCTTTCTCTTCGGAGGCGTGGGGGGAACGGCGGGAATGCTCGTTTTCCGCCACAAGACAAAGCATTGGTATTTCGCGCTGTTCTTTCCCCTGCTGGCGATAGCGGAAACCGTGCTCGCGGCGTATATCTTTATCTGGCTGTAAAATGATGGGAGAAAAAAAGAAAACGGCTGCCGCGCCCGAAGGGGAGGCGAAAAAGCCGGTCACCAAAAAAGAACGCGCCGTGCAGGAGGTCAAGTTCGTGCTGTTTTCCGCCTCGGCGGGGGTGGTTCAGCTCGGTTCGTTCACGCTGATGAACGAGGGCTTTTCCTGGGATTACTGGGTGAGTTATCTCATCGCGCTCGTCCTTTCGGTGGTGTGGAATTTCACGCTCAATAGGGAATTTACCTTCAAATCTGCGGCGAACGTGCCCGTCGCCATGCTCAAAG
>CALVZR010000008.1 GCA_944372565.1 uncultured Clostridia bacterium
CGTCGGCGACGCCACGCACTTCACCTTTTTCGAAATGATGGGCAACTGGTCGCTGGGCGATTACTTCAAAAAGGAAAAAACCGCCTGGTCGTTCGAACTGCTCACCGAGGTGTTCGGGCTGGATAAAAACAAGATCTGCACAACAGTGTTCGCGGGCAACAAGTCCGCCCCGCGCGACGACGACACAGCCGAACTTCTCGCAAAACTCGGCACCAAACGCGAAAACATCTTGTATCTGGACAAGTCCAACAACTGGTGGGAGTTGGAGGGCACCGTGGGCACCCCCTGCGGGCCGGACAACGAGTGGTTCTATCCGCTCACGGACGAGGCGTGCGGCCGCAAACCGTGCGACATCAACTGCCCCTGCGGCCGGTATGTAGAGATCGGCAACGACGTGTACATGCAGTACAAAAAGACGGAAAACGGCTACGTTCCTCTGGAAAACAAGAATGTGGATACCGGTTTCGGTTTGGATAGAATGCTCGCCTTTCTGAACGGATTGACCGACGGCTACAAGACCGACCTTTTCAGCGGCGCCATCGAATATCTCGAAAAAGTTTCGGGCAAAAAGTACGACGACGGCGGTGAAGACCGCAAAGCCATGCGCATCATCGCCGACCACACGCGCACAGCGGTCATGCTCATCGGCGACGTCAACGGCATCCTGCCCTCCAACACGGGCGCCGGCTACATTCTGCGCCGTCTGATGCGCCGCGCCATCCGCTACTGCCGCAAACTGGGCATTTCCAGCGCGGAGATGTTAGGCGTGGCCAAAGTGTTCATCGAAGACGTGTACGGCGAGGCGTACCCGCTGCTGCCGCGGAAAGAGGAATACATCCTCGAAGAAATCAAGCGCGAAATCGACCGTTTCGAATCCACGCTGGAAAAGGGCATCAAAGAGTTTGAAAAAACCGTAAACGGCATCGAGCGCAAAAACGAGTTCATGTCCAAACAGAACCCCGATTACGTAAAGGAAACGCGCATCGGCGGCAAAGCGGCGTTCAAACTGTACGATACGTACGGCTTCCCGCTCGAACTCACCGTGGAAGTGGCGGCGGAGCGCGGCTACACGGTAGACGAAGAGGGCTTTGCCGAGGCGTTCAAAGAGCATCAGGAAAAGAGCCACGCGCAGGCCGCGGGCGAATTTAAGGGCGGCCTTGCCGATACGGGCGAGGCGACCACCCGCCTGCACACCGCCACGCACCTGTTGAACGCGGCGCTCAAAACCGTGCTCTCGCCCGACGTCAACCAAAAGGGCAGCAACATCACGCCCGAGCGCCTGCGGTTCGACTTCAACTTCGAGCGCCCCATGACGCAGGAAGAGATCAAAGCCGTCGAAGACCTCGTCAACGAAAAGATCAAAGAGGATATCCCCGTCGTGTTCGAGGAAATGCCTTACGAAAAGGCGAGGGAAGAGGGAATCGTCGGCGTATTCGACAATAAGTACGGCGACGTCGTAAAAACCTATTCGATCGGCAATTTTTCGCGCGAAATGTGCGGCGGCCCGCACGCCAAGCATACGGGCGAACTGGGGCACTTCAAAATCGTCAAAGAGCAGTCCTCCTCGGCGGGCGTGCGCAGAATCAAGGCGATTTTGGAATAAAACAGTTCACGAAAATTTAAGCCGATCAAATTTTTCCGTAAGAAAAGGGAGCAACCTGCCGGTAAAGCGGCGGTTTCTCCCTTTTTTGCCCTTTTCAGCAGCGCGCCTTTTTAGAAAATCCGCTGTTAAAGCAGGTCGCGCAGGAAATCCGGAATGAAGAGCGGCGCCGGCAGTTTAAAGAAAATTTCAACGTGCGCGAACAGCTGTAAAAAGCAAGCGCCGAAGGCCGCCCTCTTTTTCTGCAGAAAAAGAGGGCGGCAGAATTTTCTGCCGCCCGTAGTTTATGTTTGCGCAATTTTTACGCAGGCGCCCGTTTCGGCGTCCTGAAACATCATCCAGTATCCCTTTCCGCGCATATCGAAAACGGAAAGCGGCATAAACGAGCAAAACCCTTTCAGCGCGTCGGGCGGATCGCCGTAACTCTCCGCCGGCACGCCGTAACAAATGTATTTGGGTTTCTTTTCGTCGCTGATCACGCCCACCGTGTAATACTTCTTGCGAGCGAACACCACCTTCACCCAGCGCGAAAAGGGTATACTCTCCGCCAGCTGTTCTTCGGGCGGGTATTTTTCAAAAAGCATATCCAGGTATTTTTTCACCGTTTCAAAGTAGCAAGCGCTTTCATTTTCTGCGAGGTTTTCGCTCCCCGCGAATCGGAATAGGCTTTGAGCATCTTCATCTTTTCCAGCGTTTTCTCCGCCCGTTCGCGCTTTTTCTGTTTCTCGCTCTTTGTTCTCATCGGCCGTTCCGTCCTTTTCAAATTCGTAATAATTTTCGGTGGCAACCACCTCGTCGTCGTAGGGCGGCTCGGCAGGGCCTGCCGCGCCCGCGCCGTCCGCGTCTGCCGCGCCCTGCTTTTTGCCCCCGGCGGTCCGGGCGTGCGTTTCGTTCGCCGGCGTTTCCGCTTCCGTTTCAGAAGTGCGCGGCTTCTTTCCGGGCGAGTCCTCTTCGGCCAGCAGCGCGCACAGCTTTTTGATGTCGTAAGTTTTATCGCCGCACTTGCCGAACGCCACGGGCAAAACGCTGCCGCCCGCAAAGCACACCAAACAGCAAAAATTATCGGCTATGTCAAGCTCGCTGTATTTTTTTACCGACGTTCCGGCAGGGGTGGGGATGTCAAAGCTTTCCGCCGTGCCGTGCCCGTCGCATACCAGAAAGCGGTACCGTCCCGAAGAGAG
>CALVZR010000009.1 GCA_944372565.1 uncultured Clostridia bacterium
CATCGAAACCCTGGGCGGTGAGTACGAAAAAAAGCGGGATTTCTCGGCGGATAAAACGTATAAAAAGATCCGCGAACAGAGCGCGAAAGACAGGAACAAGACGGGAAAACAGCAATGAAAAAGGACGGCCCCGCAAGGAGCCGTCCTTATTTACGGCGTTTTTTCGCCGCAGAGAGCAGAAAAGATTTTATATCCGGTACAAAAAAGCCGCGCGCGGGCAACCTGCGGGCGAGTTTTTGTTTTAAATCGGGCGGGCGCGGCATATATTTAGAAGTGTGAAAAGGCTTTCTTACGTCGCGCAGACGACCTTCCTGCTGCTCGGCACCGTCATCGGTTCGGGATTCCTTTCGGGGCGGGAAATCGTGTCGTTTTTCGGCAAAAACATCTTTTTTTACGCGCCGTTCGCGGGCGTGCTCTTTTTTTTCACGACGTGGCTTTTGCTGACGCTCGGCGGGAAATACGGCTCGCTGGAAGAGGGGAACAGGGCGCTCTTCGGCAGGGCGGAAAAGACGGTGAACGCCGCGCTCGGCGTGTGCCTTTTTTCCGTGGTCGCCGCCTCGCTCGCCATGATCGATTCCATGGTGAACTCCCTGCTCGGCATCGACGGGCGCATCCCCGCGGCATCCCTCGTCACGCTGGTCGCCGCCGTGTTTTTTGCGAAGAAGGGTATCGGCGGCGTGAAAAAGCTGAACGCCGTGCTCGTGCCCGCGATGCTCGCCGTAACGCTCGCCTTTCTCTTCGCGCGGGGCAGGTTCGATTTCGGCGCGCCGCTCTATCCCTCCCGCAGCGGCGCGGGCAGGGTGTGTTTTTACGTGGGGTTCAATATGTTTTTGTCGGCGGCGGTCATCGCGCGCGCGGGCAGTACGGATAAAAAGAGCGTTTTTTGGGTGTCGCTGCTCACGGCGGCAGTGTCTTTTGCGCTCATTCTGCTCATCTACGGCGCGGTGAACTACGAGGGCGCGAACGCCGCGGGGGAAGATCTCCCTTTGGTGTATCTCTTTTCAAAAAGCCCCGCGCAGAAGATCGCCTTCGGCATCGTGCTCTATCTCGGCGCGCTCACCACGGCGGTCTGTTCGTGGTTCCCCCTGGCGGAAACGTGTAAGCGCCTGGGCGGTTTCTGGGAAATAGCCTTTCCCGCGGGCGCGTTCGCGCTTTCCCGTTTCGGGGTGAAGTTCATCGTGGGACGGGTGTATCCC
The DNA here is from genome assembly GCA_944372565.1 of uncultured Clostridia bacterium. Classification (GTDB taxonomy): domain Bacteria; phylum Bacillota; class Clostridia; order Christensenellales; family Borkfalkiaceae; genus UMGS775. Next base: position 1,197 of record CALVZR010000009.1, read on the forward strand.
GCAGCGGGCGTTCTCGGCGCGGCGTATTTTGCGTTCGCGTTCGCCGCGGAGGCGTATAAAAAACGGAAAAAGGGCAAAATTAAAGAGTAAAGAAGGAGGTGCAGATTATGTCCAGGAAAAAGAAAAACCAGGTGGCGAAACTGTCCGAAGAGGACTACGGCAATTATATTATGGCGCTCAAAGACGAACGGCCGGTCAAGGTCGTCGTTCCCGAAGGGGAGAGGTCGAAAAAGAAGAAAAAATAAAGAAAAAGACAGTCGGTTTTCCGCCGTTTCCCGCCCGCGAAAGAGCAATTTCGGGGGCGGGAAAATTTTTTTCGTTAAAATCGTTGTGTTTTCGGGCGAAAACGAGTATAATGAACGGGTACAGGAATTTTTCGTACACGGAGAAAACACGGAGAACGGACGGACAAGCATTCCGCCCGAAGAAGATATGGTAGAGATTGTAGAAGTAAAAACGAACAGACAAAAGAAACTTTTCGCGGATTTTCCGATGAAACTGTATAAAGACTGCCCGTATTACGTGCCGCCTCTGTACAGCGAGGAAAAAAACATCCTGAACCCCGAAAAGAATTTTAATTTGCAAAACTGCGACTGTCGCTGTTTCCTCGCGTATAAAGACGGGAAATTGGTGGGGCGGATCGCGGGGATCATACATAATCGGGCAAACGCCATCTGGAACGAAAAAAACATCCGCTTTTCCCGCTTCGAGGCGATAGACGATCTCGAGGTGTTCGAGGCCCTTCTGGGCGCGGTGGAACAATACGGCAGAGAGCGCGGTATGGATACGCTGCACGGCCCATGGGGGTTCAACGATACCGACCGCGAAGGCATGCTGACCTACGGATTTTCCGAGCGCAGCACATACGGCACCAATTATTACTACCCGTATTTTTGCGAAAATATGAAAAAACTGGGGTTCGAGGACGAATCGAAATGGGTGGAGCGCAACTTCACCGTGCCCGACCAGCCCTATGAACGCGTGATGCGCATCGCCTCCAAAATCAAAACGAGGCTCAAAGTGTTCGACGCGGCGGAAAAACTCCCCATGAAAAAGATCGTCAAAAAATACGGGGACGCTTTTTTCGAAACGTACAACGAATCGTATTCGGAGGTGGACGGGTTCACGCCCATCGGCAAAAAACAGCAGAAAAACGTGCTCAAACAGTTCGCCACGGTCATCAATACCCGTTATTTCAGCTGCCTCATCAACGAGAAAGGGGAATGCGCGGGGTTTGCCGTGGTGCTGCCCTCCATCTGCGAGGCGCTCAGGAAAAGCAAGGGCAGGCTGTTTCCCTTCGGCTGGGTGGGCGTGCTCCGCTCCATCAAACACCCCACGGAGCTGGAAATGGCGCTCATCGGCATCAAGAAAGAATATAAATTTTCGGGCATCAACTCCGTGCTGATGGCGCGCATGATGTGCAACATCGTGGAGGACGACATCAAGAAGATCGAATCCAACCCCATGCTGGAAAGCAATTTAAGCATTCAGCTCAACTGGAAATTTGCCGAAAACGAAATCGTGAAAAGGCGGCAGACTTTTAAACGCCCCATCGAAAAGAAATAATTTGCAAAAAAGTGCTCCGAGCGGGCGCTTTTTTCGTTTATTTTCTTGAAAAAATACAGAAAAAAAGGTATAATGAAAGGGTAATATTTTAAACTTCACGGGACATTCATCATGAAAAGAACGAAAATCAAGGAACTGTTTTCCTCGCCCGAACGCTTTTCGGGCGAAACGGTAACGGTATGCGGTTGGGCGCGCACGGTGCGCGACGGAAAGACGTTCGGCTTTATCGAACTCAACGACGGCAGTTATTTCAAAAGCTGCCAGATCGTTTTCGACGCGAACAAGCTGGAAAACTATGCGGAGATCTCCGCGCAGAACGTGGGCGCGTGCCTGGCGGTAACGGGGAAATTCCTCCTCACGCCGGAAAACAAACAGCCGTTTGAGATCAACGCGGATAAAGTGGAAGTTCTGGGCGCGTCCTCGCCCGATTTCCCGTTGCAGAAAAAGCGCCATTCCATGGAATTTTTAAGGGAAATCGCCCATCTGCGCCCGCGCACGAATACCTTCGGCGCGGTGTTCCGCGTGCGCAGCGAGGCGGCGTACGCCATCCACACCTTCTTCCACGACCGCGGTTTCGTGTATGTGCACACGCCCATCATCACGGGGAGCGACTGCG
>CALVZR010000010.1 GCA_944372565.1 uncultured Clostridia bacterium
ATGAACGGCGCAAATGAAACCGTGCAATTTACGCTCGTAACGGAGGGCGGAGCCATCCCCGTAACGGGAGAGAGGGTTTCTTTCTCTATGCCGGGCGGTTACGGACGGTTCGATATAGACAACGTTCGTTACGTGCTGAGCTGAAAAAACCGTAAGGGGTTCCCGCGGGCGGCAGCGCCCGCGGGAATTTTCAGAAACGCAAATACAGATCGGAAAAAGAATATCCCGGGAGGAGATCCATGAAAAAATCAGCGAAACTCATTTTGAATTTTATTCTCATAGCGGTCATTTTCGCCGGCGTGCTCGCGGGCAACCTCGTGGCTGTGCGCTATGAGAGCGAAATCAATCAATTGCTCGTTCCGCCCATAAACAACGAAGAGGAGGTACAGGTTTTGAAAAACACCAGCCAGCAGGTGGCAAGCCGCGTCATGGAAGAAGGGGCGGTGCTTTTGAAAAACGAAGGGAACACGCTGCCGCTCGATTACGAAAAACATAAGAAAGTAAACGTGTTCGGCTGGCGGTCTATCGACTGGATCTACGGCAGCGAAGGGCAGAACGCTTCCGGCGGCGTAGGTCCCGAAAACGGCGATTTCGAAGAAAACATCGATATCTACAAAGCGCTCAACAAATACGGCATCGAATATAACGAGTCGCTGTATAACATGTATTATTCCTTCAAGCGGCCGGACCACCAGAGCGCGGATCTCAGGGGCACGCACATCAGCAACCTCATTTATCTGCGCGAACCGAAAATAGAGGACAGAACGTATTACACAGAAGAACTTCTCGCCGAGGCGAAGGCGTTTTCCGACGTGGCGATCGTGGTGATCGGCAGGATGGCGGGCGAGGGCATGAACTGCGATACCGCCCAGCAGCTGAAAAGCGGTCCGGGGGCGGTGAACGATACGACCAGGCATTATCTGGAAATCTCCACCGAAGAAGAAGCCCTTTTGACCTGGTGCGGCGAAAACTTTGAAAAGGTGATCGTACTGCTCAACGTATCCAATCCTTTCGAATGCGGATTTCTGGATACGATCCCCGGGATCGGCGCCTGTCTGTATATCGGCTTCACCGGCACGAGGGCGGCTTCCGCTTTGCCTAAACTGCTTTACGGCGAAGTTTCCCCTTCGGGAAGGACGGCGGATACCTTTGCTTACGATCTGTTCACCAACCCCGCGAACGTATGGCTGGGCGGACTGACCTATACGGATTATTCCCGCCTTTACGCCGATTATGCGGAAAATATTTACGTGGGGTATAAATGGTACGAAACCGCGGACGCCGAAGGGATCTGGGCGGACGTGGAAAACGTGCACGGCAAGGGGTACGAAGGCGTTGTACAGTTCCCCTTCGGACACGGGAAGTCCTATACTTCGTTCGAATGGACGGTAAACGACGTTTCCGTAATGCCGGGCAGCGATATAGACGACAATACGAAGATCAAATTTACCGTCACCGTGAAAAACACGGGAAATTATCCCGGCCGCGACGTCATAGAAGCCTATATCACCGCGCCGTATTACGAGGGCGAGATCGAGAAGGCTTCCGTATCTTTGGTTACTTTCACCAAAACAAACGTCATTCTTCCCGGAAAGGAAGAAACGGTGGAACTCACCGTGGACGCAAACGATTTCGCTTCTTACGACTGCTACGATAAAAACGAAAACGGTTTTAAGGGCTACGAACTGGACGCGGGGGAATATATCGTAAAACTCATGACGGACAGCCATACGGTAAAATCCGTGAATTACGGCGGAAGTTCCGTATCGGGAGAATTTAAGTACAATGTTCCTTCCGATATCCATATCAAAACGGATAAGGTTACGGGAGCGGAAGTGGGCAACCTGTTTACGGGCGAGGACGCGGTGGACGTTACGCCGATCGACGGCAACGACGGCAATTTCACGGCGGATATCACCTGGCTCACGAGGGAAGCGTTTTTGCGCCCGGGCGAATTTGCCGCGCATTACCATGCGCGGGAGTGCACGCCTTCCGCGAAAATAGATTATTATACTTCCGAAAGGGCGATCGAATGGGATAACGCCACGGTGGACGAGTTCGGCGATCCCGTGGATACGTCTCCCGTAACATGGGGGGCGAACAACGGCCTCATTTTAATGGATATGTACGGGAACATCACCGATCTCGGCAAACAGCTCGGCGAAGATTATTACGATGAAGCGTGGGAAGACCTGCTCGATCAGATCTCGATCTCGGAGGCGCTGAACGTCGTAAATAAGTATTACGGCAGCAAGGCCATCTCTTCCGTGGGAAAACCGTTCCTCAAAGATCTGGACGGCCCTTCGCAGATCAGCGGGTTTGCCGGCGCGCCGCGCGGCACGGGGAACCCCTCCATTATCGTTCTTGCGCAAACGTGGAACCCCGATCTCGCTTACGAATTCGGAAAAGCCTTCGGCGACGATATGAAAAAGCTGGATGTTTACGGCGTGTGGGGCTGGGCGATAGACTGCCACAGGACGGCGTTTTTCGGCAGAAACCACGAATCTCCCTCCGAGGACGGAACGCTCGCGGGAACGATAATCGCAAACGCCGTGAAAGGACTGAACACGCGGGGAAGATATTGTTTCCTGAAACACTTTGCGCTGTACGGTTATTACGGTTGGCAGGGGAATAACGATCATATCTGGATGACAGAACAGGCCCTGCGCGAAATTTATCTCAAGCCTTTCCGTAAAGCGTTTGTGGAAGGCGGCGCGCTCGGCGCCATGACGACCTATCAGGGGATCGGCGGAGAACATTCGGAAACGTCCGTCGCCCTGCTGACCGGCGTTCTGAGAAAAGAATGGAGCTTTAAAGGCGCGATCACCACGGACTATATCGAAGCAAACTATTTCTGCGACGCCCTTTTCCGCAGCGGGGGGAATCTCGGCATGAATGTTTCCTTGGGAACGATGGAAGGCGTAACTTACAATGCGAGCTCGTCCGCGCGCGTCCAGCACAGACTGCGCGACGCGATGAAACAGGTCCTTTACGTATGGTTGCGTTCCGATTAC
>CALVZR010000011.1 GCA_944372565.1 uncultured Clostridia bacterium
AAAAGCGTTGGAATTGACCTCGCAAAGATAGTTTTTGTCGCTGTCCGTCAGGAGATCCACCCCCGCGTACGAAAGGCGCAGCGCGGCGGAAACCTCCTCCGCCAGGCGGATTTGTTCGGGCGTAGGAAGGTAAGCGATCCCCCTGCCGCCGCATTCGATGTTCGAGCGGAAATCCCCCTCGTTCACGCGGCGGATCGCGGCGAAAAATTTTCCGCCGACGGTGAGGACGCGCACGTCTTCCCCGCCTTTGCCCGTGAATTTCTGATAGAGATGCGGGAAGAGCCGCAGGCGGGCGAAAAGTTCGCCGAGCTCCCTGCGGTCTTTTGCGAGGAATACCCCCTGTCCCATCGAACCGTAGCACTTTTTCACGACGACGGGAAAGCCCAGCCGCGCCGAAACGCGGTTTAAAAAGGCGTCGTCTTCGTTCTCGCGGTACATCAGCGGGGAGGCGATGGTTTCGGGCATGGGGATTCCCCTGCCCGCGAGCGCGGCATAGGTGAGCATCTTGTCGTCGCAAAGCCGGATCGCCTCCGCGCCGTTGAAGAGTTTCATCCCCAGTTTTTCGAGCATAAGCGCCGCCGTTACGTCCTTATCGAGGAACACGCAGAAATCGTATGCGGGAAGTTCGGCGAACACCCCCTCCCCGCGGATGCCCAGGGAAATTTCGTTGCTCTTTTTCACGTCCGCGGCCGCGCCGCGCGCTTCGAGCGCCGCCTTGATGCCCTGCCACTGCGCCGCCGAAGACGCGTTTTCAAAATAACCGTTGATGACGATCAGTCCTCTTTTCATACTTCCTCCGCGATCGCCCGCGCCGCCGCCGCGGCAGACGCGAGCGCCCAATGCAGATTGTATCCGCCGCAGTCGCCGTCCACGTCCAGCGCCTCGCCCACGATGTAAAGCCCCTTCTGCAACAGGCTTTCCATGGTATGCGGGTCGATGGTTTCCGTATCCACGCCGCCCGCGGTTACCTGCGCGGCGTCGAAGCCCGCGCTCCCCGTCGCGCGCAGCGGAAACCGCTTGATGAGGGCGGCGAGCTCTTCCGCGCCGTCCGCCCGCTTTTCCAGCATACGCCCCAGCTGGTTGTGCAGCAGCCCGCCCGTGAGCGGCAGGGAGAGTTTTTCCCGCCGCCGCAAATAAGAAAGCAGTTCTTTTTCGCCGAGTTCGGGCAGAAATTCGATCTCCAGCCTGCCCCCGCCCGAAACCGCGCCCGAAACGGCGAACGCCGCCGAACCCGAAACGCCGTAATCGGTGAAGAGCACGTCCCCTTCCGCCTCCGCGCAATACCGCCCCTCCGCCTTCACGCGGGCGGGCGCCCTGATGCCTTTGAGCCCGCGGATGGGTTCGGTTTCCGTTTTGAGCTGCACCAGCGAGGGATAGAGCGGCGTGATCTTATGCCCGAATCCTTCCGCGAGCGCGTACGCGCTCCCGTCCGTGCCGAACTGTTTCGCCGCCTTTCCGCCGAACGCGAACACGAGTTTTTCGGCGTCGATCTCCCGCCCGTCTTCCGCAAAAACCCTGAACCGTCCGCCCGAAAACGCCGCGCGCACCGCGCGGAAGTCTGTTTCCGCCCGCACGCCCGATCTTTCGAGAAAGGCGCGGAGGGCGTCCGTCACCGAGGACGCCTGGCGGGAAAGGGGATATTTACGTCCTTCCTCCCCGGTCAGAAAAATGCCGAGCGAGGCGTAAAATTCCTCCGCCGCCGAGAAGGGGAAGGCGCGGAGCGCGGGGAGAAAAAAGCCCGGCCGTCCGCTCCGGAAATACGCGGCGGAAACGTCCGAATTCGTCACGTTGCCCTGCCCGTTGCCCGTAACCGAAAGTTTCCTTCCCAGCCTTCCGCCCCGTTCGGCGATGCATACGTCCCCGCCTTTTCCCGCCTGCGCCAGCCGCGCCGCCGCAAACATTCCGCCCGCGCCGCCGCCGACAATCAGAACCTTGCAATAATAAGGTGCGCCCATATTTTTACCCTTCCTTTTGTATTTTTCCGCCCCGAATGAAATATATATAACTATATTATCATAAAAAAACGCGAAAAGCCACTAAAAAACCTATTGACTAAAACGAAAATATGCTGTAAAATAGAAGAAAAGAAAGGCGGCGGCGCTCGCGGCGGGAAATTACGTTGCGGAAAAAAAGCGCAAGTCCCTGCCGAAGGAGCGGTATTATGAGCGAATTTTTTGCAAAAATCGGCGATTTTTTCGTCGATACCTGGAACAACAACCCGCAATACATCTGGATCGCGGCGGCGGTGCTCGTCGTGCTCATTCTCGTGATCGTGATCTGCTGCGTCGTTTCCTCCAAGCGGAAGAAGGCGAAGAAAGCGGCAGCCGAAGCCGCCGGGAGTCAGCCGCAAATAGCGGCGGAACAAACGCCCGCGCCGGCGCAGGCGGATGAACCCGCCCAAACGGCCGCTCCCGCGGCGGAAGAAGAGCATGCGGAAACGGCGGCGGCGCAGGAAACCGCAGAAGCTCCCGCCGAAACGGCAGAAGAGCCCGTTGCCGAAGATGCCGAAGAGAGCGAAAGCGCGGCGGAGCCGGCAGAAAAAGAACAGCCTTCGGGCAAAAAGGAGGAAAACACCGTGAAAGAACAAAAGCCCGCGTCCTCCGCGGCGGGCGCGCCGAAGAGCGCGAAAAACCCGTCCGATCATTCCGCCGTGTATCACGTGACGAGGCGCAAGGAAGACGGCAAATGGCAGGTGAAATACGCCAAGGGCGCGAAGGCGCTCAAACTCTTCGACACGCAGGCGGAGGCCGCCGCGTACGCCCGCAAGATCGCGGATAACAGGGGCGGTTCGGTCGTCGTGCACAAAGTGACGGGGCAGATCCGCAAGGTCAAGGAAAAAATCGGCGGAGACGAAGAAAAAGAATAAGAATCAGCGTTCCCGCGCCCGCCCTCCTTTTGCGGAGGGCGGGCGCAAAAAAACGCGTGAAAACGGCAAGCCGCCGCGCGGAATTTCCGCGCGGCGGCTCTTTTTTATTTTCTTTTTACATCTGTTCGGGGATCTCTATGCCGAGGAGGGCGAACGCCGTTTTCAGCACGGTATGCACCGCCTTGGTGAGGGCGAGGCGGAAATTCTTCACGTTCTCCTCGCTCCCGATAATCTTGTCCGCAATGTAAAATTTGTTATACGCCTTGGCGAGATCGACCGCGAAACGCGTCACGAAGGAAGGCTCGTATTTTTCCGCCGCCTCCTTCACCACGTTCGGGAAGTTATCGAGCAGCGCGACGAGGGCGTATTCCTCGTCCGTGAGCGTTTCGGCGCGGAAGGCGCCGATCTCTCCCCCCTTTTTGAGCACGCTGTTGCACCGCGCGCCCGTGTATTGCACGTACGGGCAGGTTTCGCCGTCGAAATTGAGCACCTTGTCGTAGCTGAACACGATATCCTTGATCTTGTTGTTGTACAGCGCGCCGAAGATCACCGCGCCCGTGCCCACCTGCCGCGCCACTTCCGCTTTGTTTTCCAGCTTTTCGTTTTTCTCCTCGATGATGGCGGCGGCCTTTTCCACGCACTTATCGAGTACGTCTTCGAGGAAGACCACCTTGCCCGTGCGGGTGCTCATCGCGCCGTCTTCCATAGAAACCATACCGTAGGAAACGTGCACGAGATCCTTCGCCCACTCCTTGCCCATAAGTTCGAGCACCTTGAAAAACTGCTTGAAATGCAAATCCTGCTGATACGCCACCACGTACAGGGATTTATAGAAATCGTACGTCTTTTTGCGGTAGATGGCGGCAGCCATATCGCGCGTGGCGTAGAGCGAAGAGCCGTCCTTTTTTAAAATCAGGCAGGGCGGCATACCGTATTCTTCCAGATTGACGATGGCGGCGCCGTCGCTCATCTTCAAAAGCCCCTTTTCTTTGAGTTCGTCGATGACGGGCTGCATCTTGTCGTTGTAAAAACTCTCGCCCGCATAGGAATCGAAGGTAACTTTCAGGCGGTCGTAAATTTTCTGCACCTCTTTCAGGGTGAGTTCTTTGAACCACGCGAAGAGTTCGTTCGCCTCCTTGTCGCCGTCCTCGATGAGTTTGAAGTAGTGCCGCGCCTCGTCCTCGAGTTCGGGGTGTTTTTCCGCCTCCTCGTGGAATTTCACGTAAATGCGCATAAGCTCGCGGAGTTTGCCCTTTTCTATCGTTTCCTTATCGCCCCAGCGCTTGTAGGCGACGATGAGTTTTCCGAACTGCGTGCCGTAATCGCCGAGATGGTTGATGCCCACCGCTTTATAACCGAGGAAGGAGAGAATCTTGTACAGCGCCCCCCCGATGACCGTGGTGGAAAGATGCCCGATGTGGAAGGGCTTGGCGATGTTGATGGAAGAATAATCGATGCAGATCGTCTTGCCCGCGCCGAGGTCGGAAGAGCCGTAGCGCTCTCCTTTTTCGAGCACCTCGCGCACGGTGTCCTCCGCGCGGTGCAGGCGGTCTATCTTGAAATTGAGATACCCGCCCGCAACGGAAACCTCGCAGATCACGCCGTCCGCGGAAATCTTCGCGGCGAGTTCTTTCGCGATGAGCGGGGGCGCCTTGCGCATGGTTTTCGCCAGGCGGAAGCACGGGAGCGCGTAGTCTCCCATATCGCTCTGCGGCGGCACTTCGAGCATTGCGGCCGTCTCTTCGGCGCTCAGCCCCTCTATGTTCAGTTTTTCGGCGATATATTTCTTGTAATCCATATCAAACCTCTCCGTTTTCTGCTGTTCTTCTATCTTATCACAAAATTTTGCGCATTGCAAATCAAAAAACTTGTATTTCGGGCGGATTTGCAGTATAATGTGTGTCTGAAAGGAATTTTGCGCCCGTTTCGGGCGGGAATAAGGAGAATTTACTATGAAACTCGGAGTAGTGGGGCTGCCGAACGTGGGCAAATCCACGCTGTTCAACGCCATCACCCACGCGGGCGCGGAATGCGCCAACTATCCCTTCTGCACCATAGAGCCCAACGTGGGCGTGGTTGCGGTGCCGGACGAGCGGCTCGAAGTGCTCGGCAAGATGTACAACACGAAGAAGATTACCCCCGCCGTGGTGGAGTTTGTGGATATCGCGGGGCTGGTGAAAGGAGCCTCCAAGGGCGAGGGGCTGGGGAACAAGTTCCTCGCGAACATCCGCGAGTGCGACGCCATCGTGCACGTCGTGCGGTGTTTCGACGACGAGAACATCACCCACGTGGAAAACACCGTTAATCCCCTGCGGGACATCGAAACCATAGACCTCGAACTCGTGCTGGCGGACGCAGAAAGCGTGGCGCGGCGGCTGGACAAGGCGGTTTCCATGACCAAAACGGGAGATAAAAAATACCGCGTCGAGGCGGAGCGGCTGGAAAAGCTGAAACAGCACCTCGAAAGCGGCAAAAGCGCGCGCAGCGTGCCCGTGGAAAACGAGGAGGAAAAAGAATTTTACGATTCGCTTTTCCTGCTGACCAACAAGCCCGTGATTTACGCCGCGAACATCGGCGAGGCGGATATGGGCAAGAACGCAGACGATATCCCCTATGCGAAGGCGGTGAAGGATTTCGCCGAAAGCGAGGGAAGCGAATACATCGTGATTTCGGCGCGCACCGAAGAGGAACTTTCCACGCTGGAACCCGAAGAGCAGGCGCTCTTTTTAGGCGAACTGGGGTTGAAGGAAAGCGGGCTTTCCAGGCTGATTAAAGCGTCTTACCGCCTGCTGGGGCTGATTTCCTACCTCACGGCGGGCGAAAAGGAAGTGCGCGCCTGGACGGTGAAAGAGGGCACCAAAGCGCCGCAGGCGGCGGGAAAAATCCATTCCGATTTTGAAAAGGGCTTTATCCGCGCGGAGATTGTCGATTACGATACGCTTGCGGAGCTGGGCAGTTTCAACGCCTGCAAGGAAAAGGGCAAAGTGCGTTCCGAAGGCAAGGACTATGTGATCAAAGACGGCGACGTGGTGCTTTTCCGCTTCAACGTATAGCCGATTTTCGGATAAAATAAAACCACTCCCCCGCGCGGCGCGCGGGGGTGTTTTGCAATATTTCATATTCTTTCCCGCAATTTTTCCGTGCGCGGGAAGTGTTTGCGCAGGTTATTTTCCGCTGTCGCCGTAGTTGGAAAGCACGCGCGCGCTCGGGTCGTTCACGTTGCAGCCTTCCCAGTTTTTGTTCGGCATCCAGAAGGTTTTGATCATCTTCGCCTGCCCGGGATAATATTTTTCAAAAATCTCCCGATAAAGAAGGCTTTCCTTGGTGAAGGGTTTGGCGTGATAGGCGTATTTTTCCGCGAGAGCCTCCCAATCGGCGCCGTAGCGCGTTTCGGCATAG
>CALVZR010000012.1 GCA_944372565.1 uncultured Clostridia bacterium
AAAGAATCGCAGAATTTTCTTTATACAAAGAGAGTCGGACGAAAACGCCCGGCTCCTTTTCAAAAACATCGGCAACAGACAAGCGCCGCCAAGATCGCCGCAAAAATTTCACACCCGCAAAAAGGATCTTTCGGACAAACCGCATCCGGATATCCGCGGCGGCAGTAGGGAATCGACCTCCTCACCGCGGCGGATACCGCCGTCTGCAACGAAGGTCGTGCCCGCGGAGAGCGCGTCTTTAAAAAAGATATTGCTTATATTGAGCAGGGAGGTATTGTTGAGCGTGACCGTCTGCGTGGCGATATCTCCCTCCTGCAAAAACGTCTTGTCGGAAGATTTTACTTTCGTGAAGGAATAAGTGAGGATCTCCGTCGTAACGATATTGCTTTCCCTGGTTTCGGTCTGCGTGGTGCCGTCCGGCAGCGTATAGTCGAAACGGAAAACCTTTTTTATTTTCAAAATAGTTTAAATAATTCAAAATCAATTTTTTATTTGCTTTTACCGATTCGTGTATAAAATTAAAAATTCCCGAAACGGGTATTTTTCTTCGGAAAAACGCAAATAATTTGCTCTCAAATTTTGTTTTTTACTGCGTTTTCCGCTATTTATTGCGTTTTCTTCTAATGATTACCAAAACTTCCAAAATCGGGAAATTTTGAATTTTTCCGCTATGCTAAAATAGTACTCATGAGAAACAAACAGATAAAAACTTTGGAAATTTCGCTTATCGACGCACTGCACGACAAAAACGCGTCCGATAAGCTCCTCGCCACATATGAATATGTGCTCCGCCATTTTGCAGACGAGGATTATCTGCACGGAACGGACCATGTGAAGATCATCCGCAGGATCTATACGGATAAAGATTATAAAAAGAAAACGATGACCTCCCTGTTAAGCGATCTGCATATCGACAACAAGGCGCTGCTCTCATACAGAAAACTGTATGTTTCTCTCTTTGCCAAGCGCTATCTCGGTCTGAACGTAAAAAGCGAAACGGATAACGCGCTCCTTTACGTCACGCTCAAAAAGGAAGCGGAAAAAAGAGTTCTTTTAAAAAGCGATTCCGCCAAGTCCTGACGGCGGAAAGCAAAACGATTTTCGGGCAGGTCGCTGCGGCAAACACGGCGGAAAGCGCGGCGAACAAAAACCATACCGAACTTCCCTTTTCCCCGCCGCGGCGGATCTCCGTCATCAGCGCCGTACCCACGGCGATCAGCGTTAAAAAGACGAGTTTCAGCGGCCAGTCGGCGCGCTCTTCCGCAAAGAGGATGATCGCAAAGAGGACGGACAAAACGGCGCTCGATTTATCGACCGCCGCAACTTTGGAAACCTCTCCCAGCGAAAGCGCCTTGAAATAACACAGCCAGTAGGCGCCCGTAGCCAAGCCCGAAAGGATGAGAAAAATCCACGAGCGCGCCGATATCGCTCCGATGGACGGAACGGCGCTCGCGATGAAAGCCACGCCCCACGCCATAACGAGAACGACGGTCGTGCGGACCGCGGTCGCCACGTCGGAATTTGCGTTTTTCACGCCGCATTTGGAAAGAATGGCGGTTATGCCCGCAAACACTGCCGAACACACCGCGGCGGCAATCCACATGATTTCCTCTCCCGCCTTTAAGCCCTTTTCCTTTCAGAAACGCCCCTGAAAATTTCGCCTTTCTCCGTTTTTCAGCGGATGAAATTCGTGCGCGCTTTTCGATTTTCGGGGATGCCGATTCCGTTCTTTTTGCCGAGTTCTATACAGCGCAGAAGCCAAGCCATGTTTTTGCCGATGTTGTACATGGTCATCAGCCCCTCTTTATCCTGCGCGACCTCCTCCGGCTGCGTGCCGTACACGTGATTCCAATACGTGGACGAAACGACGGGCATGGAGCAGATCGTGAAATATTTGTTGATGACGTCGAAGGACGCCGTCGTGCCCGCGCGCCTTGCCGAAAGCACCGCGGCGGCGGGCTTGAAGGCAAAATTCCGCCCGCCGGAATAAAACGCGCGATCCATCACGGTGAGCAGGCGCGCGCTCGGATGCGCGTAATAGACGGGCGAACCGAACACGAAACCGTCCGCCGTTTCCGCCTTTTTCGCGAGTTCGTTGGCGATATCGCCGAACACGCATTCCCCCGTTTCGCGGCATTTGCGGCAGGCGATGCAGTCGGGCAGGGGTTTGTTTCCGATGAAAATCGTTTCCGTTTCTATTTTTTCTTCATTCAGCGCGCGCGCCACTTCGGCGAGCGCCGCACCCGTGCAGCCGTTTTCGCGCGAACTTCCGTTTACAAGCAAAACTTTCATATCGTTCACCTCTTTTTTTCCGGTTGAAACGCCCGTTTCTCGGTTTCGATAAAATTATATGACGAAAGCGGCGAAAAGTAAAATACTTTCGCCGCTTTGCAACGTTTTTTTCAAAAAAGTTCAGTCGCTCAATCCGTAAATATCGTCTATCGCTATCTTTTCCCCGCTTTCCAGGAAAATCATTCTCTTATAAACATCTATCTTTTTGATTACGCCCTTTGTCCGGACGTATCTTCCCCCGCTCTTTTTTTCGTCCGCCACGAAACGGACGATCGTCACCGTTTTTCCCGGTTGCGCGGCGATCTCCGAAAGCCGCCCGTCCAGTTCCGCAAGCATTTCTTCGGAAAGTTCCGCCCGCTCGTCCGTCAGGCGGGACGTTTCATCGATCGCAGCCCCGTACCCCGTCAGCGCGGCAAAGGGCGCAAACTGCGCGGCGCGATCCGCGACAGGCATATGCGGGTGCGTTTTGGAACGGTGATGCGGCAGATTTATGATGTCGTCGTACTTACTCATGCCTTATGCCCTCCGATCCTGCCGTTTCTCTCCTTCGCCGTGGCGCCTTCTTCCAGATCCATCCCCTTCAAAATGGCGTTTTTGCCGTATTTGTTTTTGATTTCGAGCACGGCGCGCTGGCGATTTTTTTCGCGTTCGAGTTCTTCTTGTTCTTCGGCTTTTCTCCGCTCTTTTGCGGCATGATCGGTAAACAGATCCAGCTGTTCCGCCGCATCCTTTTTTTTCGTGCCTTCCAGAACGACCTTTTCCGCCGTGAGATAAATTCGGCGGATCGTGAGCGTTTTATCCGCGATCTTTTCAAACAGTTCCGATGCCGCAAGGCGGATTTTCTTTGCCGAAGAGGTCTGCCCGCCGAGATGCTGCGTTCCGTGCGCGTGTTTCGGGATCTTTCTGCCGTAACGGTCGGTCGCATATTCTCCCGTATATCCTTTGTTTTCCACGTCGTAGCCGACTGTCATGACGATCTGATCGCTTACGAGATTTTTTTCCACGAGTTCGAGCGCGAGCGATTCCGCCATTTCGTTGACGATGAGTTTTGCTTTTTCAAAGGGATAGGGCTCTTGCAGCACCTGTCCCTCGCCGATGCTTTTCGCCTCCGGTTTATACGCTTTTATATCCGCGATCGTGCAAGGTTCCCAACCCCAGGCATGATCGATGAGCAGTTCGGCATTTACGCCGAACATCTTATATAACAAATCCTCGTTGTAATAATCCGTAACTTTTCCGAGCGAACAGCGGGCGATGTCGCCCATCGTATAAATGCCCGCCGCTCCCAGTTTTTCCGCAATTCCCTTCCCCACCCTCCAGAAATCGGTGAGCGGGCGGTGATCCCAAAGCATCCGCCGGTAACTCATCTCGTCGAGTTCCGCGATCCGCGCGCCGTCCTCGTCCGCGGCGATATGTTTGGCGCCGACATCCATCGCGATCTTGCAAAGATACAGGTTTGTGCCGATGCCTGCCGCCGCGGTGATCCTCGTTTCCCGATAGACTTCCGCGATCAGTTTTTTGGCGAATGCCTTCGCGGTGCACCCCTCCGCTTTCAGGTAATCGGTCGCGTCGATAAAAACCTCGTCGATGGAATAGACGTGGATATCTTCGGGCGAAACGTGTTTGAGATAGATTTGATAAATCTTCGTGCTCGTTTCCACATAATACGCCATGCGCGGCGGCGCAACGATATAATCGATCGCAAGAGAGGGATTTTTTTTCAGTTCGTCCGCAAAACAGGACTTTCCCGCAAACCTGCCGCCGACAGCTTGCCTCAGCCGCTCTCGGTTTGCCTCCCGGATTTTCTGTACCACTTCAAAAAGCCGCGCCCTGCCGGGGATCCCGTACGCTTTTAAGGAAGGCGAAACGGCGAGACAGATCGTCTTTTCCGTGCGGCTCTGATCGGCGACAACGAGATTGACGTTCAACGGATCCAGCCCGCGGTCCGCGCATTCGACGGACGCGTAAAACGATTTCAGATCGACGGCGATATAGGTGC
>CALVZR010000013.1 GCA_944372565.1 uncultured Clostridia bacterium
AGAGAACCCCGAAACCGTGCTGTGCGGGCAGGTGCTCACGCTGCGCGAACCCGAACGCGAAGGGTTTATCTTCCTCGGCTGGTACGACGACGCGGAGGGGAAAGGCGAGCGCTATATCGCCACCCCCGCAGACAGGGAAGAGGATCTCACGCTGTACGCGCTCTGGCAGGAGATCGTCGTGAGCGGGAGCGCGGAGTATTTCGATTACGAAAAGACGAACAGTTCGGTGCGCATAACCAATTACAGCGGCCCCGTGGGCAGCGAGGTGGACGTGGTCATTCCCGCGGTTGTGGACGGGCTGCCCGTTACGGAGATCGGGAGCGGGAAAACGTACAGCGACTTTGCAGGGCAAAGGAACTGCAACATTTTCGGCGGGGACGCGGTCATCCGCTCGGTTACCATTCCCGAAGGCGTGCGGCTTCTGCTGGCCAACGCGTTTTTCGGGGTAACCGTTTTTGAACCCTTGCGCATCCCTTCCACGGTAAAGGAAATCGGCGACAGCTGTTTTTATACGTTTCAGGGGAGCGTTGTCTTTTCCGAAGGCGATCTGACCGCGATCGGGGCAAACGCATTCCACGGGCTGCATTTCCCGGGCGTACTGCAACTGCCGTACGGATTGAAGACCATCGGCAGGAGCGCGTTTTACGGCGTGCATACGACGGGCGTCATCCTGCCGGAAACGGTGGAAACGATTTACGATTCCGCTTTTTATCAGTGGGACGGCAGAAAGCGGATCATCTACCTCCCGTCCTCCGTGAAGTATGTGGGATTCCGCGCGTTTTCGAGGACGGAGGTTTATACTCCGCTCGGCAAGGAAGATACGAAATCGTTCGATCCCGAATGGTGCGACGGAGCGGTGTATGGGGTGCGCGAGAGCGAAGTAACGCTCAAAAACGGGGAGGAAACGCAGATTCTGCGCGGCATCGCGTTTTCCCTGCCGCAGCCGGAAAAAGAGGGCTTTACCTTTCTGGGCTGGAAGGACGAAGAGGGGAATTTCGTGACGAACTGCTATATCCCGAACCGTTCCGCAGTGCTGACGGCGGCTTTTGAAGAGAAAAGCGCGCAGGACGGCAGAACGGCGGGCAGCGCCGCCGTGCTCGAGGCAAACCGCACTTACGGGTTTTACCTGTTCGATCATCGGTATCTGTATGTCAGACCGGAGTTTTCCGAAAGTTGCAAAGTGCTCGTTTCCGCAACGAACGTGGCTTTCGTGGAAGTTTATCGGCAGCGGGGGAGCGAGATCGAAGTTCTCCGCCAGGGAGAGGAGTACGAATATGTTTTCGGAGATCTTTTCCTGATAAAGGGCGAAGATCTGCAGGCGGGAACGACGGTGAGCGTGAGCATCATCCGATTGAGCGAATAGCGCGTTTCAGGCAAAAAAAGAGGCGGTTTCGCCTCTTTTTTTGCGCCCGGAAAATTCCATTCAGCCGAAATTGCGGAAAATTCAGCCGAAAACGCGGGCGGATCTGCGAAACGGGCTGAACAAAAACGCCGGAAAATGTGGTATAATACAGTCGTTGCAACGGGAAAGAATATTTCCCGAAAATCCGGACGGCGCCGTCTGCCAAAGAGGGAGCAGACGAAAATGAAAACCACATTGATCTTGTTGCTGTACGATATGTTGCTCGGCGGCAAAGCCGTTTCGCGCGCGGAATTCTGCGAAGAACATTCGCTTTCCGAGCGCACCTTTTACCGTTACCTTCGCGAAGTTTCCGCCTTTCTCCGTACGTATAAGGCGGACTGCGTGGTGGATATGGCGGACAGGGAAGGCAGGTATTTCCTCAAAAGAGTCTGAAAAAAAGAAGGTGCAGGAGCGGCATTTGCCGCCCCTGCACCTTGTATGAGAAACGGAGAAAGAGGGGGCTGCCCCTTGTACGCGGAGCGGAGAAAGCCGCCCTTGCCCCTTGTACGAGGAGCGGAGAAAACCGCCTTGCCGTTTGTTCGCGGAACGGAGAAAGCGGGGCGCGTTTTTCAAAAAACGCGCCCCGCTTTTTTGCTTGAAATTCCCGGAACGAAAAATTACAGGCTCTCTTTTAAGATCGCGCGGATCTCGTCCTCGGTGAGCACCTTGTAGCCGCCCTGCATCACGAGGGTGCTCTTCACGATGCCGTCGATCATCTCTTCCGTCGCGCCGAGTTCGGAGATGCGCATCACGAGCCCCAGTTTTTTCATCCAGTTTTCCATAGCGGCAAGTCCCTCTTCCGCCGCTTCCTGATCGCTCTTGCCCGCGGGATTTACGTTCCACACGTTCACGGCGTATTTCTTAAACTTTTCGGGCGCATAGGGGAGGATGTGCCGGTAATACGGCAGGGAAACGGCGGCGAGCGTCATACCGTGGGTGGCATCGGTATGCGCGGCGACCGCTTGGCCGAGCATATGCACTTCCCAGTCGGTCGTTTTCCCCTTCGCCACGAAGGTGTTGAGCGCCCAGGTCGCCGTCCGCATGATGTTGCTGCGCGCTTCGTAATCGAGGGGGTTTTCCGCCGCGGCGTCCGCGCTGTGGATGAACGAGCGGAGCATTCCTTCCATAATGTAATCGGAAGTATTGTCGTCCGTGCCCGAAAAATACTGTTCGAGGATGTGCGACATAATGTCGTAAATGCCCGAAATCATCTGATAGCGGGGCACCGTGAAGGTGAATTCGGGGTTGAGAACGGAAAACTTCGGAAACACCTCTTCGCCGAACACGTGCCCGATTTTCAGTTTCTGCGCATGGTTGGTGATCACCGAGCCGCCGTTCATCTCGCTGCCCGTGCCCGCCATCGTCAGCACGCAGCCCACGGGCACGATCTCGCAGGAAGGCTCTTCAAAGCGGATATAATATTTTTCCCAGGGGTCTTCCTCGCAGTGCACCGAAACGGAAACCGCCTTCGCGTAGTCGCACACCGAACCGCCGCCCACGGCGAGAATGAGATCGGCTTTCGCCGCCCGCGCGCGCTCCACGCCCTCTTTCAGTTTTTCCGTGGTGGGGTTGGGCATCACGCCCGCGTCCTCAAAAACCCGCTTGCCGTTGGCTTTGAGAATTTCCCGCACTTTATCGTAAACGCCGTTCTTTTTCACCGAGCCGCCGCCGTAAACGAGCAGTACGTTCCTGCCGTATTTGGGCAGTTCTTCGTTCAGCCCGCCGAGCGCGTCTTTTCCGAAATACAGTTTTGTCGGGTTGCAGTAAGTGAAATCGCCTAACATCTTTTCTTCTCCTTTATCCGTTTTTCTTTTATTATAAATCCGTCCCGCGCCGCTTGTCAAATACCTTTACGACATATTCACCCATAGCCGAAAGCCATATTTACGGCGGGACAACGGGCAAAAAAATAACGGGCGCGGCGCAAAAAACGGGCTGGATCGCTGCAAAAAACGAGGGTGCGGTATAAAAAACGAGGCGCGCGCCGAAAAAAGAACCCGTCCGCTTTTTATGGAAAACGGGGAAAGGGGTTGACATTTTTCCCTCCGACTGGTATCATAAAACAAAAAGGGGAGAAAAAAATGGCTGTTTTTAACGAACGCAACTTCAAAGAAGGCAACGCGATGGAACACAATTCGCTGGAAGATATGCTCGCGGAGGACGAAACCGTTTTGTGGCGGGGAAAGCCCAAACGCTCGGCGTATATCGCGTCGCGGGTGTGCCGCATGCTGCCCTTCGCGCTCATCTGGCTGCTCTTTGACGGCGACTTTCTCGGCGCGATGATCGGGCTGGGGGTGTTCAAGGAATTGCCGCCCTTCGTCATCGCGTTCATCTGCGTGTTTTTCGCGCTGCACCTCATTCCCGTATGGATATGGGCGGCGAACGTCGCCACCGCGAGCCGCGCCCAGAAAAATACCGAATACGCCCTGACCGACAGGCGCGTGCTGCTCAGGAGCGGCGTGATCGGCATAGACGTGCGCAACCTCTTTTATACGGAGATCAAGAGCGTGAACCTCAAAGTGGGGCTTACGGACAAATGGTTCAAGGTGGGGGATATCTACATCGCGGCAAACAGCAACGCGCAGGTGATCTCGGACATCGAAAATCCCTATCAGGTGGTCACGATGCTGCAGAAGATCGTGGGGGATATCCAGGCGGATATCCACTATCCGAACGCCCTTCGTCCGGAGGAAAACGAAGGGTACAAGACGAAATACAGAGGTTGAAATGGAAGAGAAAGCCGTTTTGCGGGAATGGATTCAAAACGCCCGCCGCGCCGTGTTTTTCGGGGGCGCGGGGGTTTCTACGGAGAGCGGCATCCCGGATTTCAGGAGCGAGAACGGGCTGTATCGGCAGAAATTCGCCTATCCGCCCGAATATATGCTCAGCCGCACGTTTTTCGACGGGCATACCGAAGAATTTTTTGAATTTTACCGCGCGAAGATGCTCGCGCCTTCCGCCCTGCCGAACGCCGCGCACAGGAAGATCGCCGAGTGGGAGAAAGCGGGGAAGTTCGCCGCCGTCGTCACGCAGAACATCGACGGGCTGCACCAGAAAGCGGGCAGCAGAACGGTTTACGAACTGCACGGCAGCGTGCATCGCAACCACTGCCTTTCGTGCGGGAAGTTTTACGGGCTGGAAAAAATTCTGCAAACTTCGGGCGTGCCGCGCTGCGTTTGCGGCGGCGTGATCAAGCCGGACGTGGTGCTCTACGAAGAACCCCTGCCCGAAGACGCGTGGGAAGGCGCGGTACGGGCGATTTCCGAGGCGGATCTGCTTGTGGTGGCGGGCACCTCGCTCACGGTATATCCCGCGGCATATCTCGTGCGTTATTTTCGGGGGGCGCACAGCGTTTCCATCGATATTTCCCCGCGCGCGGCGGGCGCGTGCG
>CALVZR010000014.1 GCA_944372565.1 uncultured Clostridia bacterium
GCCCTTCACCCCCGCAAGCATGCTTCTACGTGTTTACAGTATATAACGGATTCGGTTTTCTGTCAATCTATTATATTGAATTGCGGCGTGCCCTTTAAATAGAAAATGCCGAACCGTTTGCGAAATCGGAACGGGTTTATTATTTTAATCCTCTCCGTGTTTTTTCTGCCTGGTTGGTCGTTTTTTTCGCGCGCTTTTTCATCGGGATCGAGACGATTGTTTTCAGAAAGATCGGAAAAGAACCGGCACATTGCGGCCGCCTTGTCGGATCAGAAAATGTCGCATTGTGTAGGCGGTCTCGTTTGATCTTCCTATTGCCGATAACGAGGGGCTTTATTTGGGATTGTTGGAGCAGTTGCCTGCGCAAATCGTTTCCCGAAATCGGGTTATCCGTTTCCGCCCCGCTTTCAGATGCGCCGTGGCGGGAAATAGACAGTATAGGTTAATTTGCTTCGCTCCGATTTTCTTTAATTAAAATTATATAGAAAATTTTAATATAAACAACAATAATAATTATAGTGTAATATTTTCGTTCCACATAAACATATAGCGCAAATTTTTTTCGTCTGCGTTACAGCCATTCGTCGAGGCCGAGGCAGTTCCATGGATGGTTGCCGGGGCTTAACGAATACTGCCCCCAACCCGCCATGGGGTTGCCCTCGATATCCATCACGCCGGGCAGGATATAGCCGTCCGCGCCGAAGAAATCCTTTGCGAATTTTTTGGCGGCGGGGCGGAGCGAAAGCAGGAAATCCGTATAGCATTCCCCCTGTTCGAGGTGGTTGAACTTGAACGCCGAAGCGTAGGAATACTGTAAATTCAAATCGAGATGGTAATCGCCCTTCCATGGGGGCAGATCGCCGTCGTCCGCGAGCCAGACGCCCTGAAGGGTCATGGGCGGGCAGTTTTTGCGGGAACAGCAGGCGAGGAAATATTCGCCGAGTTCGTGGAGCCGCGCGAGGTTTTTCTCCTCCTGCGGAAGGGAAACCCTGCTTTCGGAAAAGAACTTCTTCCACCACCCCGCATGCGGGCGGATGGCGGTGACGTACGGCGTTTCCAGCGCTTTCAGCAGGCGGAAAAAATGCTCTTCGGCCTCCTCTTCGCCCCGCGTTAAGGGGCGCACGTCGAAAACGTATTCCGCGCCGTCCCCGGTAATCTTTTTGCAGAGGAAGGCGGCGTAAGCGCGTCCGCCTGAGATTTCCTGCACGAACCATTCCCCGCCGTTTTTCGCGAAGCGTTTGCAGGGCGGATAGCCGAGCGAAGAAAGGGGGTGCCGCACGACCTCGCTTTTTTCCGCCGTTTGCGCGAAGGAAGGCGGGAGGAGCTGCACGCGGCAGGAGCCGGAAACGAGGATACGCCCGTATTTTTCCGAGGCGTCGGTAAAGACGCGCACTTCCGCGGAGGAGGTGCGCACGGTTGCCTCCGCGCGGGAAACGTCCAGCGAAAACTCCCCCGTTCCCAAATCCCCGTCGGAGAGCACGCGGAGCGCCGCGGCGGGGATGCGGGTGGGGAAAGGCAGGTTATACGGGGCGTCGAAGAGGGAGGCGAACTCCCCCATACCCGCTTTGCCCGCGCGGGCGAGCCGCACGTATTCGCGGTAGTTGAATTTCGGCGAGGAAAAGGTATCCGAACGGCGGAGGTCCCACAAATCCGCGCGGTTCAAGGAGATGCGGAAATCGTCCGCATTTCCCCACACGAGCGCGCCGAGGATGCCGTTGCCGAGGGGCAGCCCCTCGTCCCACCGCGGGATACGGTTTTCAAAAGAGAGTTTCATAAAAAATTCTCCGCGGAAATCATCCCTTGATGCCGCCCACCGTGATGCCCTTGGTGAGCTGACCCTGCACGAAGGCATATACGATGAGCACCGGCACGATGACGATTAAAAGCCCCGCGTACATTCTGCCGAGGTCGTTTGAAGTTCTCGCCTCCCGCATGATGCGGAGCAGCCCCACGGGCAGCGTGGAGTTTGCCGTGGATAAAAACGTCATCGCCAGCATGTATTCGTTCCAGTACGACAGGAAGTTGAACAAAATCACCGTTAAAATGCTCGGCATCGCCAAAGGCGCGCACACGTAAACGAGGGTTTTGAAATAACCGCACCCGTCGATTTTCGCCGCCTCCTCGTAACTCGGAGAAAGCGACTTGAAATAGCTCGTCATCAGATAAATGCTGAAAGACAGGCTGGTGGTGGCGTAGAGAACGATCACCGTGAAATAGTTGTTTGTGAGCGCCGTGCCCACGCCGATCGCCCTGCCCACGCTGAAAATCATGAGATAGAGCGGCAGAACGATGTAGTTCACGTTGATGAACAGCCCCGCCATAAAGATGAGGGTGATCACCTTCACCCCGCGGAACTTAAAGCGCGAAAGCGTGTAGGCGCAGGGCACCGCGAGCACGATGAGCAGCAGAAGGCTGCCCGCCGTGAGGATGATGGAGTTCAAAAAATACGAGCCCATGTTCGCGCGGTTCCACGCGTTCACGAAATTCTGAAAGTAAAACGACGTGGGCAGCGCGAAGGGATCCGCCAAAATTTCGTTCGTCGTTTTGAAAGCCGACATCACCGCCCAGAAAAGGGGCAGGAGCACCATGAGCGCGAATCCGATGAGGAACACGTATTTTATAACGGAAACGGCAATCCGCCCCGCTCTTTTCCAGCCGTAGTGTTTTACGAGAGTATTTTCCATATCCCTTTCCTCCTCAATATTGAATGACTTCGCGGCGCGTGAGCCTCTGCACGACGAGGGAAATCGCATATGCGAGCGCGAAAACGACCGTGCCGATCGCCATTGCGTAGCCGTACTGATCGCCGAAGAATTGGTACATATAGGAAAGCAGCACGTGGGAGTTCGCCTCGCCCTGCGTCATCGCGTCCACGAACAGGAAACTCATGTTGATGGTGCTGATGATAAAGAAGGTGAGCGTGGTGCGGATAACCTCCCAGGTAAGCGGGAGCGTGATCACGAAAAACTGGCGGAACTTGCTGCAGCCTTCGAGGTCGGCGGCTTCGTAAAGCTCGTCGGGAACGCCGTCCATGCCGGCGATGTACATCACCATGTAATAGCCGATCGCCTGCCACACCATGGCGGCGGCGATGCACCACATCACGGTGCGCTGATCTCCCAGCCAACCGGTATATCCCACGTTGAAGAGTTTGGCGATTGCGGCGACAACGCCGTACGAGGGCGAAAGGATTGCCGAGAAGATCGCCGAGATAACGACGATGGAAAGGATGTTCGGAATATAGAACACGATGCGGAAAAAGGTTTTGCCCTTGGTCTTTCCCTTGGAGAGCGCCGCCGCGAAGAACAGCGCGAACACGATGGTGACCACGGTGACCACCGCGATGAGAAAGACGGTGTTCCTCGCCGAGATCCAGAATTCGGAATTGGTGAAGAGCACGCGGTAGTTATCGAACCACACGAACACCTGATCCCCGATGCCGTCCCACTGGGTGAGCGAGGTGTACAGCATATGGAACACGGGGAAGATCACGAACAGGATGAACAAAACCAAAGACGGAACCACCGTAGCCACGATAAACCCCGTGCGCTTCCAGTCCCCCCCTTTTTGAATTCGTTTTATGCCGTCCCCCTCCCCCGCAGGGGCGCGAGAAACCGATTTTATCTTCATCTTTTTTTCTCCTCCTTTTTTGAAAATGCGGGGAGGTTACCCCTCCCCGCCTTACGCAAGCCTGAAATCAGGCGGTGTCGCTTGAAAAACGGCAGTTGTTTCAGCTGATGATCGCCGCGCGGAGCTGATCGCTTGCGCTCTCTATCCGTGCGGTCCACGCCGCGAGGACTTCCGCATCCGTACCCGTAACATTGGGGCCGAACACCTCCGTGTTGAGGTCGTTATAGAGCACGTTGTTCCAGTTCACACTGGTCACCGTGCCGGTCGCAGCGAACGAGCCGACCACCGCGCCGTTGCCTTCATAGGCATTATACAGATCGATGGTGGATTGTGCGATGCCGTTTTCCGCCGCATCCGCGAGGGCGGACTGCGTCGGGATGATGGCGCTCGCCTCTTCGGCTACGATCTTCGCGCCCTGATCGCTGTAATAGAACAGCAGGAACTGTTTCGCTAAATCGAGGTTCTGCCCTGCGGTATGCAGGTAAACCGTTTCGATATAGGTATTGACGTAGCTCATCGAATCGTTATCCTTTGCGGGAAGCGGCATAAAGCCCCATTCAAACCCTTCGGGCGTGCTCTCCGACATTTCGTTCGGCAGCCAGTCGCCGTTGGGCATAAAGAGCGCCGTTCCTTTCACGCTGATATCGGTCGCATCGCCGATGACCGCCTGCTGATTTTGCTGGAAGTCGGTCTTGTTCGCCTGCGATACGGTCTTGGGTTCGAGATAATTTCTCAGCTTCACCACGATCTCGAGCGCGTCCTGCACGTCCTCATCGCTCCAGATGCCGTCCGCATAGCCGAGCGTCTGCATAAACTTCTCCGTGCCTGCCATGCCGGCGACCGCGGAATAGATAAACCCGTCGAAATACCCCGCCGTGGGATAGGTGAAGAGCGAAGGGGTGGTCGATTTTACACCCGTGGACGAATTGTTGCCGTTCTGCTTATTCAGTTCGTCGCCGAGTTTCCAGAACTCCGCCCAGGTGTGGGGCAGTTCGTATTTCCCGGCATTTTCGCCCGTGCCGAAGGGAGTATATTCGTCGACTTCGCCGTCTTCGTTATCATCGAAGAAACGGGAAGCGTCGTACCACAGCCCCGTGGGAGAATAGAACGCGGGCAGCGC
>CALVZR010000015.1 GCA_944372565.1 uncultured Clostridia bacterium
GATAAAATGCGCCTCCTTTGCGGGCAACGCGGAGGCGCGCGAGATCATGAGCGGGGAGTACGACGTCGTGGTGGCGGACGGCTTTTCGGGCAACGTGGCGCTCAAGAGCATGGAGGGGAGCATGAAAGGGCTGTTCACCCTGCTCAAAGCCGAACTGATGTCCTCGGCGCGGGGAAAACTCGGCGCGCTCCTTTTAAAAAAGAGTTTTTACAAACTCAAAAGCGAACTCGATTACAATAACTACGGCGGGGCGGTGTTCCTCGGCGTGAAAAAAGTCATCGTGAAAGCGCACGGCTCTGCAAAGCGCGTTTCGATAGAAAACGCCGTTCTGCAAGCGGTTTCCGCGGCGGAAGCGTCGCTTTCGGAAACCATCGCCGCGGAACTTTCCGCGATCGATCTGGAAGGGCTGGAAGGATGATTTTCGATATCGGCGGCGCGGAGGAGAAAATCGGCTATAAATTCAAGGACAAAATGCTGCTCAGGAAATGTTTCACGCATTCGTCCTATTCCAACGAGCACCGCGGCTCGGAAAACAACGAAATTCTGGAATTTTTCGGGGACGCCGTTCTGGATTTCATCGTCACCGAATATCTCTGCGCGAACTGCGCGGGCGACGAGGGCGATCTGACCAAGATGCGCGCCGCCCTCGTTTCCAAAGAGCCGCTCGAACAGGCTATTTTCGCGATGGGGCTGGAAGAATACATGCTGCTCGGCAAAGGGTTGGTGAAGAACAGCGATCTGCACGAAAAACTGTATTCCAGCCTGTTCGAGGCCATCGTCGCGGGCATTTATCTCGACGGCGGCATGGTCCCCGTGAAAAAATTCATCCTCGAAAAACTCGTTTTCAGCGCGCAGGGGCGGCCCGCCGCCCTCAAAAAGGCGGAAAAAGCGCCCGCCCGCAGGGAAAAGGACGCGAAGAGTCTCTTTCAGGAATACGTGCAGAAATATAAACTCGGCGAAATCCGCTACGAAACGATTTCCAAAACGGGGCCGGATCATGCGCCGCACTACAAAGTCGCTCTCCTGGTAGCCGGGAAAGAGGTGGCGTGCGGCGGCGGGCAGAGCAAGAAGGAAGCGGAAACCAAGGCGGCGGAAACCGCCCTGGCGCAAACGGAAAAAAGCAGGAAAAAGGCGGGGAAAAGCAAGTGAATTTTGAAAAATTAGAGTTGTTCGGCTTCAAATCGTTTGCCGACAAACAGGAAATCAAATTCGGCAACGGCATCACGGGCATCGTGGGGCCGAACGGCTGCGGCAAAAGCAACGTTGCGGACGCCATCCGCTGGGTGATGGGCGAACAGTCCGCGAAAACGCTGCGCGGCGGCAGCATGCAGGACGTTATTTTCAGCGGCACGCAGGACAGGAAATCTTTGAGTTACTGCGAAGTGTCGCTTTTTTTCGATAACTCCAACAAGATGTTCAGCCTCGATTACAACGAGGTCATCATCACCCGCAAACTGTTCCGCAGCGGCGAGAGCGAATACTACATCAACAAACAGCCCGCCCGCCTCAAGGACATCGTGAACCTTCTGCACGAGTGCGGCATCGGCAAAGAGGGCTATACCATCATCGGGCAGGGCAAGGTGCAGGAGATCATGTCCGCAAAGCCGGAGGACCGCCGCGCCATCTTCGAGGAAGCCACCGGCATCGCCAAGTTCAAAACCGAAAAGAACGAATCGGAGCGCAAGCTCATGCGCACGCGGGAAAACCTCCTACGGTTTTCGGACATCCTTTCGGAGCTGGAAAACCAGCTCGCCCCCCTCGAACGGCAGGCGGAAAAGACGAGGCAGTTCCGCGATTTGTCCGAAGAACTCAAACGGCACGAGATCAATACCTTCATTGCCAAATTTGAAAACGTGGCGGGAGAGAAGGGCAAGATCAACGTAAAAATAGACGGCATCAACGAGCAGATCTCCCTGCGCGAAAGGGAATCGCAGGAAACGCAGGCGGAATACGAGCGCATTTTAAGGGAGATCGGCACGGCGGACGTCAAACTTAAAAACCTCAACGAAGAACTTCTGGAAAAGCGCCTCGGCATCGAAAAGAGCGAGGGCGCGGCAAAACTCTTCAACGAGAGGATTTCCTTCCTGCGTTCGGAGATCGAGCGCGCGGGAACGGATATTGCCGCGCGCGAACGCGCGGCGGAGGAAAACGCCCGCGCGGCGGAAGGGCAGAAAAAGCGGGCGGAAGAACTCGCGGAGCAGATGAAAAAGGCCGAACGCGCGCGGGAAAAACTGCTCGCGGAGATCTCCGCGCTTTCCCGCGAACTCTCCGAGGGCGAGGCGCTTTCGGCGGAAAACCAGCGCCGCGTGCTCGAATCGATGGAATCGCTTTCCGACCTCAACCGCGACAAGGGCGCCCTTTCCGCGGAAAAAACCGCCCTCGCCGGTACGAAAACCGAACTTTCTTCTTCCATCTACGCGCTGGAAAGCAAGCGGGACGAGCTGTTTTCGAGCAAGGAAGAGCTGGATAAAGAGATCGGCGAGATCGATAAGAACATCTACGAACTGAAAGGCAGGATCTCCGAAAAGGAGGACGCCGTGCGCGATTACAACGAGCGGACGGCGCAGGTGGATAACGCCATTTTCAACCTGAATTCCAACCTCACCATGCTCACCGCCAAGGAAAACTTCATCGTGGGGATGAAGGAATCTTACGAGGGCTACGCGCCCGCGGTCAAGCGGCTGCTGCTCACGGCAAAACAGGATAAAGCGGTGGGCGCGCGCATCAAGGGCGTGGTGGCGTCCATCCTCAAAACCGAACAAAAATACGATATCGCCATGGAAACGGCGCTCGGCGCGGCGGCGCAGAACATCGTCACCGCCGATACCGAAGACGCGAAATATCTCATCAACTACCTGAAAAAGACGGGGGGCGGCAGGGTAACCTTCCTGCCCGTTTCCTCCGTGAAACCGCGCACCGAGCACGACAGCCTTTCCCGCGCCCTGCGCGAGAGGGGGGCGCTGGGCGCCGCCAACCGCCTCGTGAAATACGACCCCTATTTTGAAAACATCGTTTCCAACCTTTTGGGGAACACGCTGGTGGTGGACAATATCGATAACGCCACGGAAATCGCCAACAAATACCGTTTTTCTTTCAAGATCGTCACGCTCGAAGGCGACGTGTTCAGCCCGCAGGGCTCGATGACGGGCGGCTCGCGGCGGCAGGATCTGCCCAATCTTCTCGCGGGCGACAGGCAGGTGGAGGAGATACGCGCGAAGATCGCCGCCAAGCGCAAGGAAATGGACGAACTGAAGGCAAAGAAAGCCTCCCTCGAAAAGGAGAGGGACGAAGCCACCGACGAACTTTCCCTTCTGGGCGACAAATACCAGTCGCAGCGGCAGGAACTCGTTCTGCTGCGCGAAAAACTCTCCGCGGTGGAGAGCGCGCTCGTGGAAAACAACAGGAGTTACGAGGAAACGTCGGGGCGGCTCGAACGGCTGGATATCCGCCTGGCGAGCATCGAAAAGGCCTATGAAGAGGTGCAGAGCGGCGGAGAAAAACTCGAAGCGGACAAATCGACCGCGAAAGAGGAAGCCGAAAAGCGCCGCGAGGAATACGAACGCCTGCGCGGGGTGCTGAACGAAAAGAACGAGGAAAGCACAAAATTGCAGCTCGAAATCACTTCTTGCCGCGCGGGCAGAGAGCAGGCGGAGGCGGAGA
>CALVZR010000016.1 GCA_944372565.1 uncultured Clostridia bacterium
GCGCTTGTTTTCGGGCAATGCGTATTTTTTCATATAGGCGGAGAGGGTCTTTTCCTCCCATTTCGGGAAAATTCCGCCGAGCACTTTGCCGATCTGCCGCACCGTAAGGTTTCCCGGCAGCCCCTCCGAGCCCGTAACCACGCCGACGCGGGCGCGCGTTTTTTCGTCCGCCGCTGCCGCGTTCTGCCCGAAGATCTTCGCGCTTCCGCCGTCCGGGCGGACGGCGCCCAGCACGCAGTTGATCGCCGTGCTCTTTCCCGCGCCGTTTTCCCCGATCAGCCCGACTACGCAGCCGCACGGCACGGAAAACGACACCTCTTTCAGGGAAAACCCGTCGTAATTTTTGCTTAAACGATCGATTTCGATGGCATTCATACTTCCTTTTCCTTCAATAAAACATAACAGCGCATCACTTCTTCGTCGCTCAAAGACAATTCGCCCGCGATGGCAGCCGCCTTCAACAGGCATTTTTCCAGCTCTTTCAGCCGCTCTTCGCGTTTGAGTTCGGCATTGAACGGCGCGACGAAACTGCCCTTTCCCTGCACGGAACAGATAAAACCGTCCCGTTCCAGGTCGTCGAAGGCGCGCTTGGTGGTGATCACGCTGATCCTGAGATCGCGCGCGAGGGCGCGGATGGAAGGAAGGGCGTCCCCTTCCTGCAACTCGCCCCGCAAAACGGCGCCCCGGATCTGTTCGTAAATCTGCTCGTAAATGGGCTTGTCGCCCGTATTCGAGAGAATGATGTCCATTTTTCTTCTCCGCGGTTAAGTGTACATATATTATATATACACTATATACAACTTGTCAACCGTTTATGCGGGGGTTTCGGGAATTTTAAAAGGAAATTTTTAGCAGACGCGCATAATTTTTCCGTTTTTGCCGACGCTGATGATATACCGGACGGGAGCAATACGAACCGGCCCTTAAATGCGGCTTTTGTGCGCCTTGTCGTTCTTCCTCATTGCCATGCGAGTGGCATTGCCGCCTCGCCATCGCGCCAATTCATCCCAAAATACGCTGTTTAAGGGTGCCAAGCAATGGGTTCGCTTTATTCCCGTCCGGTATCAGAGGGAGCGAGCCGCAAAAAAGCGGCGGCGCTTCCCCAAAAAAAGGAGGATCTGAACCGTGAAAAAAATTCTATCTGTTCTGGCGGTCGCGGCCGTTTTGCTGCCCGTCGCCGCGGGGCTCGCCCCGAAAAGCGCTTCCGCCGCGCCCGCCCGGTCTGCGGGCCGCCAATACGTGATCACCGCGTGCGGAAAAACCGAAGTGCAGGCGGATACCGCCGTGATCACCGTGGGAATCGAGAGTTTCGGGCTGTCGCTCGCGGATACGCAGGAACAAAACATCGAAACCGCAAAACAGGTGAGCGACGCGCTCGCCGCCTACGGGACGGTGCAGGAAAGTTCTTTTTCCGCCTATCCCTCGTACGACAAAAAGGGATATTCGGTGAATACGACGCTGCAATGCAAAACGGATAAGATCGACGCCGTAACCGAAATCGCCAGGGCCGCGGCGCAGGCGGGCGCTACGTCCGTTTACGGCACGAGTTACTGCGTGCGCGACATCGCGGGCGCAGAGCGAGCCGCGCTGAAAGCCGCCGAACAGGAGGCGATTGCCAAGGCGGCTTCGGTGGCGGACGGGCTCGTTCTCGTGCAGCTGCGGGAAATTTCCTGCTATCCCTCTTTCCGCGTGGCGGCGAACGGAAAGATCACTTACGAAACCTATGTGGAGGCGGTTTTCGTGAAGGGCGAATGAGCGGATTTTAGAGAAAAACATCTAAAAAGCGGGGGCGGCATCCGAAAATGCCGCCCCCGCTTTTTAGGTAAAGATTTTGGTGTGTTCTTAACTTTTGCAAGGCTTTCCCGCAACGCCGTGCCCTTTTCAGAAACGGACATATATACGTCTTGCACATACTTATTTAATCTTATTATATATCACCCAATATACGATTGTCAATCAAAATATCGTATATTATGCGATAATTTTTAAAAACGCGAGGAGGTTCCGATATGGATCTGAAAGGCATTCAGGAACGCCTTCGGGAAGTTATCAAAAACAGCGCTTACACGCAGAAATACATAGCTGTTTCCATCGGCGTATCCCCCCAAACGGTTTCAAAATACATGACGAGGGACGTTTTCCCCGCCCTCGACACGCTGGCGAAATTATGCCGCCTGCTCGACGTAACTTCCGATTATATCCGCGGACTTACGGATTTTTAGCGCCGCCGCGCAATTCTGCCCCGCGCCCCGAATCTGCCCTCTTCCGCAAAAAAGCGCCGCAAACTTCGGTTTGCGGCGCTTTTACGTTCCGGTCTTTCGCTCTGCCGCATTCTTCACGGCAGAGCGGCGTTCCCTTCGTTTTACCGAAAGGCGGGGAGCGGACGGCATTTTTAAATGGGTTCCACGAAAATCTTGCCGTAGATCTCTTCGTATTTGTCCTTATAAAAGAGGTTCGTGCCGCTGGTCGTGATGGCGGCAGTGCCCGCCGCCACCGAACAGCGCAGGATCTCTTCGAGATCCGCGCCCTTTTCGATCTGCACGCAGGCGGACGCCACCATGGAATCCCCCGCGCCCACCGTGGAGTTCACCGCCACGTTCGCGCTCTTGCAGTAGAAATTCCGTATGCCGTCGGTCAGAATCGCCCCCTCGCTCTCCAAGGACACCATCACGAGCTGCACTCCCTTATTGAGCAAAGAATAGCACGCTTTCAAAATGTCGTTCTTGCCGTAAAGCGGTTCGCCCGCGATGTGTTCGAGTTCGCGGAGGTTTGGCTTTACCATAAATATGTCTTGTTTCAGCGCGTATTCGAGATTGACCTTTTCGGTATCCACCACCTTTTTCACGCCTGCGGGAATAACTTTGAGCACCTCTCCGTAATACTCCGCGGAAACGCCCTTGGGCAGGCTGCCGCTCATTACGGCGATATCGCACTTTTTCGCCAGCTTTTCCACGAGGCGGA
>CALVZR010000017.1 GCA_944372565.1 uncultured Clostridia bacterium
CGTTCGCGCTGTCCGGGATTAAAAGGCGTGCTCGACATCAAGCAGGCGCGCCAGAGCGGGATATTTTACGGCGATTATCTCGACGAAATGGGGGAGGACATCGTTACCGTGCACCTTTCGGACGTGAACGAAGAGGGCAGGATGTGCCTGCCCGGCAGGGGGACGTTCGATTTTGAAACGCTCTTCCGCCGCCTGGCGGACGTCGGCTTTCGCGGGGCGATGCTCATCGAGGCGTATCAGAACGATTACGGAACGGAGAGCGAACTTAAGGATTCGCTCTGCTTTCTCCGCGAACTCGCGGGGAAAATTTTTCCATGAACCGCAGAGCCGCGCCCTGTTTCCGACGGGGCGCGGCTCTTTTGAAAAAAGGGAAGTTTTTCTCCCCGATTTGACAAAAAAAGCCAAATTTGGGATTGACAATAACCGGGTTTTATATTAAAATAGAAAGAGAAGAAAAAACTTGCGAAAACACGGAAAATTCCCCCGGCGGGGAGCGGATGCGCGCGCGGCGTTTGCCGCGGTGTGCGGAATCCTTCCCGCGCGGGAAAAAAGGAGCGTAAGATGAAAGCGAAATATCTGAACGGAAAATGGCAGAGATCCATGCGCCTGCGCCTGGATTACAACAATATGACGGACGAATTCGTCGGCAAGGAACAGGGCGTTTCCAAAGCCGAACTCCGCGCCGAGAGCGCGCTGTTTGCCGACGCGTTTGAAAAGGTGCAGCAAAAGCGCGGCACGGGGATGATGGGATGGACCGAACTTCCCTATAATCAGAAGGAAATCGTGGAGGACATCCTCGCCGCCGCGAAGGACATCCGCAAAAAGTTCGACGCGTTCGTGGTGCTCGGCATCGGCGGTTCGGCGCTCGGCCCCATCGCGGTGATGCAGGCGCTCAGGCATATGCGCTACAACGAACTGCCCAAAGCCAAGAGAAAGGGGCCGAAATTCTACGTGGAAGACAACGTGGATCCCGAGCGGATGAAAGCCCTTCTCGACGTGGTGGACGTGAAGAAAACGATGTTCAACGTCGTCACGAAGAGCGGCTCCACGAGCGAAACGATGTCGCAGTATCTCATCATCTACGACCTTCTGAAACAGGCGCTCGGCAAGGACGCCGCGAGCCACGTCATCGCCACCACTTCGCAGAATAAAGGCAACCTCATCAAGCTGGCGAAACAGGAAGGGTTCAAAACGTTTTATATCCCGGACGGCGTGGGCGGCAGGTTTTCCGAACTCTGCCCCGTGGGGCTGCTCCCCGCGGCGGTTACGGGCATCGACATCCGCCAGCTGCTGGCGGGCGCGGCGTATATGGACAAGCTCTGCCGCGAAAAACAGCTGCGCAAAAATCCCGCGCTCGTTTCGGCGGCGCTTTCCTATCTTTCCATGAAGAAGGGCAAGAACATCTCGGTGATGATGCCGTATGCAGATTCGCTGCGCTTTATGTCGGACTGGTACTGCCAGCTGTGGGCGGAAAGTCTGGGCAAAGCGGTGAACTTCGCGGGCGAAGAGGTGTTCGCGGGGCAGACCCCCGTAAAGGCGCTCGGCGTGACGGACCAGCACTCCCAGGTGCAGCATTACAGGGAAGGCCCGTTCGATAAGGTGGTTACCTTCCTCGCGGTGGATCGTTACCGCGACGAAGTGGTTATCCCGCAGGGGTGCGAGGAGATCCCGGACGTCAATTTCCTCTGCGGGCACACGATGAACGAACTCATCGACGCGGAACGCCGCGCGACGGAATACGCCCTCACGGTTTCCCGCCGCCCGAACAGGACGATCTACCTGCCGGAAGTGAACGCGTTCACCATCGGCGAACTGCTGTATTTTTACGAAATGGAAACGGCGTTCTGCGGGGAGATGCTCGGCATAGACACTTACAATCAGCCCGGCGTGGAGGCGGGCAAAAACGCCACCTACGCGCTGCTCGGCAGAAAGGGCTACGAGAGCACGAAAGAAGAGATGGAAGCGGCCAAAGCGAAAAAAGAAGAATTTATCTGTTAACATTTTGCCGCAGCTTGTTTTAAGCCGCGGCAAAATTCAAAAAAAGGGGAAGGGCAATTTTTATGCGAGACGATCTGGCGCTTTATCTGTTCCATCAGGGAACGAATTTCAGGGCTTTCGACTATCTCGGCGCGCACTTCGGCAAAAAGGGCAAGCGGCGCGGCGTGTGGTTCAGAACGTGGGCGCCGCGGGCGCTGGCGGTTTCCGTGGTGGGGGATTTCAACGGCTGGAACGCCGAGGCGACCCCTATGGAGCGCGTCAGCGAAGAAGGCGTTTACGAGGCGTTCGTGGCGGGATTGGCGGAATACGATAACTATAAATTCGCCGTAACCTCGGCAAAGGGCGTGATCTATAAGGCCGATCCCTACGCTTTCCACGGGGAAACGCCGCCCGCTACCGCGTCCAAGCTGTACGATCTCGAAGGCTACGTCTGGCGGGACGCGGCTTTCCGCCGCCGTTCGGAAAAAACGCCGGTGTATTCCTCGCCCGTCAATATCTACGAGGTCAATCTCGGCAGCTGGAAGAAAAAGGAGAACGGCGGCTATTTAACTTACTGCGAACTCGCGGCGGAGCTGGTGCCCTATGTGAAGAAGATGGGCTACACGCACGTGGAGTTCATGCCCGTTTCGGAGTATCCGTACGACGGGAGCTGGGGCTATCAGGTAACGGGCTATTTCAGCGTTACCGCCCGTTTCGGCACACCCAAGGATTTTATGTTCCTCGTGGACGAATTTCACCGCGCGGGCATCGGCGTGATTCTGGACTGGGTTCCCGCGCATTTCCCCAAGGACGAGCACGGGCTGTGCGAGTTCGACGGCACGCCCTGCTACGAATACCAGGGCGCGGACAAGATGGAAAACAAGGGCTGGGGCACGCGCGTTTTCGACTGGGGGCGCAACGAAGTGCAGTGTTTCCTCATCTCGAACGCCATCTTCCTGTTTGAAAAATACCACATCGACGGGCTGCGGGTGGACGCCGTTGCCGCAATGCTCTATCTCGACTACGACAAGAAGGCGGGGGAATGGACGCCCAACGAATACGGCGGCAACTACAATCTGGAAGCCATCGCCTTTTTCCGCAAACTCAACGAGGCGATTTTCGCCATGTTTCCCTACGCGATGATGATCGCGGAGGAATCCACGGCGTTTCCCATGATCACAAAACCCGCCTATCTCGGCGGGCTGGGGTTCAACTACAAGTGGAATATGGGCTGGATGAACGACACGCTCTCGTATATGCAGACCGACCCGTATTTCCGCGCGGGCGCGCACAACAAGATGACCTTTTCGATGTACTACGCGTTCAGCGAAAATTTCATTCTGCCGCTCTCGCACGACGAGGTCGTGCACGGAAAAAAATCCCTGCTCGACAAGATGCCCGGCGAATATAACGATAAATTCGCCAATCTGCGGGCGTATATGGGCTATATGATGTCGCACCCCGGCAAGAAACTCGTGTTTATGGGCGCGGAGTTCGGGCAGTTCAAGGAATGGGCGTATAAAGAGGGGCTGGAATTTTTCCTGCTCGAATACGATATGCACAAAAAGCTGCACCGCTTTTTCCGCGAGATCAACGCGTATTACAAAAATACGCCCGCCCTTTATGAAATCGAGGATTCCTGGAACGGGTTCGAATGGATCTATCCGGACGAGCGGGACAGGAACGTGCTGGCGTATAAGCGGTTCGCAAAGGACGGCACGCCCGTTTATGTCGCAATCAATTTTTCGGGGGTGGACATTCCCGATTTTCAGATGAAGGCGGAGCGCGGCAAGTACGTGAAGGCGTTCGATACGGACGCGGAAAAATACGGCGGCGCGGGCAGTATGCACACGCGGGTGTTCGAGGCGAAACGCCGCAGGAAAAACGACGTGAACTGCTATATGAAGTTCCGTCTGCCGCGGCTTTCGTGCGTGTATATCGTGAAAAAGGAAAAAAAACCGTCCAAGTGGGAAGAACTCGCTTCGCGGTTGAATATATGTAAAGACGAGGGGTAAAAAATATGGTCAGAAAAAAGAAATGTGTGGCAATGCTTTTGGCGGGCGGACAGGGAAGCCGTCTGTACGCGCTCACGAACAAGATCGCGAAACCCGCGGTTTCGTACGGGGGCAAATACAGGATCATAGACTTTCCGCTTTCCAACTGCGTGAACTCGGGAATAGACACGGTGGGGGTGCTCACGCAGTATCAGCCGCTCGTGCTCAACGACTATATCGGAAACGGTCAGCCGTGGGATCTGGACAGGGCGTTCGGGGGCGTGCACATCCTTTCGCCCTACCAGGGAAAACTCTCTTCCGACTGGTATAAGGGCACGGCGAACGCCATCTATCAGAACCTGCACTTTCTCAGGCAGTTCGATCCCGAATACGTGCTCGTCCTATCGGGCGATCACATCTACAAAATGGATTATTCGAGGATGCTCAATTTCCACATCCTGCACGGAGCGGACTGCACCATCGCGGCCATCCGCGTATCCCCCGAGGAAGCCTCCCGTTTCGGCATTCTGAATACCGAAGAGGACGGCAGGATTTACGAATTCGAGGAAAAGCCCAAAAAGCCGAAGAGCACGCTCGCGTCTATGGGAATATACATATTCGGCGCGCAGAAACTCTACCGCTATCTCGAAGAGGACGCGAAGAAAAAGGATTCGCACAACGACTTCGGCAAGGACGTGCTCCCCGCCATGCTCGCGGCGGGGGAAAAGATGTACGCCTATCCCTTCGAGGGGTATTGGAAGGACGTGGGCACCATCCGGTCGCTCTACGACGCGAATATGGACCTTCTCGGCGATCCGCCCGCATTCAACGTGAACGACGCTTCCTGGAAGATACAATCGCGCAGCCCGCTTTCCCCGCCGCAGTATCTGGCGGATACGGCGAAAGTGAACAACAGCATGGTGCTTTCGGGGTGCGAGATCTTCGGCACGGTGGAAAATTCCATTCTTTCGAGCAACGTCGTCGTGAAGCGGGGCGCAATCATCCGCAACAGCATCGTGATGGCGGACACCGTGGTGGGCGAGAATGCGGAAATCGAATACGCCATCGTCGATGAAAACACCGAAATCGGGGACGGCGTGAAGATCGGAGAGAGAAAAGAGAGCGGCAAGGGCATCGCCGTTGTCGCAAGGGACCTCACCGTGGGCAAAGGCGCGGTGATCGAAGGCGGCGCGATGGTGGAAAAGAACGTTGCCGCGGGGGAGGAAGTGAAGAAATGAAAGCGCTCGGCATAGTATTTTCCAACATTCACGATACCAACCTTCCCGAACTCGTGCGCATGCGCACGCTCGCGTCCATCCCGTTCGGGGGCAGATACCGCCTCATCGATTTCGCCCTCTCCAATATGGTCAATTCCGGCATAGACAAAGTGGGCGTGATCACCAAGCGGAACTACCGCTCCCTGATGGACCACGTGGGCAGCGGCAAGGACTGGGACCTCGCGAGAAAGGACGGCGGACTCATCATCCTGCCCCCGTTCGGGGATCGGGACAGCGACGGGCTGTATAATTCCCGCCTCGAAGCGCTCAAAAGCATCACGGGATTTTTGCAGCATACCGACGAGGACTACGTGGTGATGACCGACTGCGACAACGTGTGCCGCATCGATTACAACAAGGTCATCGAATTTCACCGCATCAACAAGGCGGATATCACGCTGGTCTATCGAAAAAGTTCTTCCGAGGAAGATAACGCCGTTACCGTGACGGTGACGCCCGAAGGGCGGATCACCAATCTCAAATACGAGAGCAAAATCGACGGGGAACAGAACGTATTCGCCAATATCTACGTGATGAAGCGTTCGCTTTTGAGAAATCTCATCATGGATTCGCTCGCCTCCAACTACACGCATTTCACCACCGATCTTCTGGTCACCAACCTCAAGGCGATGCGGGTGATGGGATTCGAGCACAAGGGGTATTTCGCGGCGATCACCTCGCTGCAATCGTATTACGAGCGGAATATGGATCTGCTCGACGAGAAACACCGCCACGAACTATTCGGCGACAGGAGCGTGTTCACCAAAATCCGCGACAGCGTGCCCACGAAATACGGCGCGTGCGCGGTGGTGAAAAATTCGCTCATCGCGGACGGCTGCCTGATCGAGGGGACGGTGGAAAACAGCGTGATCTTCCGCGGCGTGAAGGTGGCGCGCGGCTCGGTGGTGAAGAACTGCATCCTGATGCAGAACACCGTGCTCGGCGAAAACGTGACGATGAACTGCATGATCACCGATAAAGACGTGGTGGTGCGCGATATGCGGGTGCTTTCGGGCAGCGAGAACCATCCGTTTTATGTACCGAAGGGAACAATGATTTAATATAAAATAAGGAGTGAAGAAAAATGGCTGAAAAGAAGAGCGCGAAGAACGCTGCAAAGAAAAGCGCGGGCGGCGCGAAGAGCGCTTCCGCTTCCGCAAAGAACGCCGTGGTGAGGCGCCCGAAAACGGTGCCCGCGGTGAAGGCGCCGGCGGGCGTTCCCGCGCCCATGCCGGAAATCAAGGTTCTCAAAAAGCGCCGCGTGATGATCGCGGCTTCCGAGTGCCGTCCCTTCGCGGCGACCGGCGGGCTTTCGGACGTGATCGGCTCCCTGCCGCAGGCGCTCGCCAAAAACGGCGTTTACGAAGTGAGCGTGATCATGCCGCTGTATTCCTCGATCGGAAACGAATACCGCCACCGCATGGAATATGTGACGAATTTTTACGTGCAGCTTTCCTGGCGGCGGCTTTACTGCGGCGTGTTCCGCCTCGTGCAGGACGGCGTTACCTATTACTTCCTCGATAACGAATATTATTTCAAGCGGGGGGGCAGCATCTACGGTTTTTACGACGACGGCGAGCGTTTCGCCTTCTTTTCCAAGGCCGTTCTCGATACCATCGGCGCGCTCGATCTCTTTCCGGACGTGCTGCATTGTAACGACTGGCAGACCGCCGCGAGTATAATATATTTAAGAACGCTCTATAATTGGAGTGTGGATTTCAGGCAGATCAAAACGGTGTTCACCATCCACAACATCGAATATCAGGGCAAGTTCGGCAACGATACGAGGGGCGATCTCTTCGGATTCCCCTCCAACATCTATTCGGCGATCGAATTCGACGGCTGCATCAACCTGATGAAGGGCGCCATAGAGCTTGCGGACGCGGTGAGCACGGTGAGCCCCACCTATGCGGAGGAAATCAAAAATCCCTTCTTCGCGCACGGGCTGGAAAACATTATCCGCCGCAACGAAGGCAAATTATGCGGCATTTTAAACGGCATCGATACCGAAAGTTACGACCCCGCTTCCGACAAAACGCTTTTCGCCAACTATTCGAAAAACGATCTTTCCGGCAAGGCGGTATGCAAGGCGGAATTGCAGAAAATGCTCTCCCTGCCCGTGCGGGCGGACGTGCCCGTCGTGGCGATGATCTCGCGGCTGGTTTCGCATAAAGGGCTCGATCTGGTGAAAGCCGTGATCGAGCAGTTCCTCACCGAGGACGTGCAGTTCGTCATCTTGGGCAAGGGCGACGCGGGCTACGAAAGCTATTTTTCGGGGCTGGCGCGCAACTATCAGGGCAAGTGCGCGGCGGTGATCGCCTTCAATCCCGACCTTTCGCGCAAGATCTACGCGGGCAGCGATATCTTCCTGATGCCCTCCAAAACCGAACCGCGCGGGCTTTCGCAGATGATCGCCTCGCGTTACGGCGCCGTGGCGGTCGTGCGGGAAACGGGCGGGCTCAACGACAGCATCAAGGCATACACGGAGGAGGCGGGCAACGGCTTCACCTTCCGCGATTACAACGCGCACGACATGCTTTACGTGCTGCGCGAGGCGGTGCGTTTCTACCG
>CALVZR010000018.1 GCA_944372565.1 uncultured Clostridia bacterium
CCCACGGTGATCGCCCTCAACATGATGGACGAGGTGCGCGCCAACGGCGGCACGGTGGATATCCTTAAACTCTCCGAAGAGCTGGGCGTGCCCGTCGTGCCCATCAGCGCGGCGAAGAACGAGGGCATAGAGGAACTGATCAGCACCGCTTACGAAACGGCCAAGGCGAAAACGCTGCCCAAGCGCATCGATTTCTGCGAACAGGGGCCGGTGCACCGTTGCATCCACGCGGTAACGCACCTCATCGAGGACCACGCGGAAACGGCGGGCATCGCCGCGCGCTTTGCCGCCACGAAGACGGTGGAAGGCGATAAAGACATCGTAAACAGGCTGGAGATCAACGAGAACGAGCGGGAAATGATAGAGCACTCCGTGGTGGAAATGGAAGCGGAGTGCGGCACGGACCGCAACGCCGCGCTCGCCGAAATGCGCTACGAGTTTATAGAAAAGGTCGTGGCGGATTCCGTGAAAAAGCCCAAAGAGAGCCGCGAACACAAGCGGAGCGAGAAGATCGATAAAATTCTGACCAACAAATATCTCGCTATCCCCATCTTCATCGTGGGGATGTTCGCCGTCTTCTTTCTTACGTTCGAAGTCATCGGCAAGGTGCTGAGCGATCTGCTCGCTTTGGGCATCGACGCGCTGAGCGGGCTGGTCGCGCAGGGGCTGGACGCGTGGGGCGTGAACCCCGTGGTGAAGAGCCTCGTGATCGACGGCATTTTCGCGGGCGTGGGGAGCGTTTTGTCCTTCCTTCCGCTCATCGTCGTGCTGTTTTTCTTCCTCTCGGTGCTCGAAGATACCGGCTATATGGCGCGCGTGGCGTTCGTGATGGATAAACTGCTCCGCAAGATCGGGCTTTCGGGCAGGAGTTTCGTGCCCATGCTCATCGGGTTCGGCTGCTCGGTGCCCGCCGTGATGGCGACGCGCACGCTCTCTTCCGAACGGGACAGAAAAATGACCGTTCTGCTCACGCCGTATATAAGCTGTTCGGCGAAGATCCCCATCTACACGGTGTTCACGGCGGCGTTTTTCCCGCGCTACCGCGCGCTCGTGATGATCGGGTTGTATGTGCTCGGCATGGTGATGGGGGTGCTCGTCGCGCTCGTTTTCAAGCGCACGAAATTCAAGGGCAACCCCGTTCCCTTCGTGATGGAACTGCCGAATTACCGTTTCCCCTCGGCAAAATCCGTGCTCCTTTTGATGTGGGAAAAGGCAAAGGACTTTCTGGTGCGGGCGTTTACCGTCATCTTCCTCGCCACCCTCGTCATCTGGTTTTTCCAGACCTTCGATTACCGCCTGAACGTGGCGGAAACGAGCGGCGAGAGCAGTATTCTGGAACTGATCGGCAGGTTTATCGCGCCAGTGTTCGCACCCCTCGGGTTCGCGGACTGGCGGGCTTCCACCGCGCTGATCGCGGGATTTACCGCCAAAGAATCGGTGGTGAGCACGCTGGGCGTTCTGCTCGGTACGGGCAGCGGGGATCTGACCGCCGCGCTCGGCACTATTTTTACCCCCCTTTCGGCGTTCAGTTTCCTCACGTTCGTGCTTCTCTACACGCCCTGCGTGGCGGCGATCGCCGCGATCAAGCGGGAATTCAATTCCGGTAAGGCGGCGTTTTTCGTGGTGGTGATGCAGTGCGTGGTTGCCTACGCGGCGGCGTTCGTGGTGTACACGGTAGGCTCGCTCGTCACGTCCGCGCGGGCGTTCGGCGCGGCGGATATCGTGCTGATCTGCGTGCTCGCCGTGCTCGTCGCGCTCGACATCGTGTATATCGTGCGCAAAAAGAAACAGGGCAAATGCGTGGGCTGTTCCGCGGCAAACTGCGAAAACTGCGATAAAAAAGAAAAGAAATAGAAACCGCTGAAAAACAGGGGCGGGGCGCCGGAAGGCGCCCCGCTTTGCCGTTTGAAAAAGTTTTGAAATCTTCTTAAAATTCGATGGGCACGCCGCGTTTTTCGGCGGAATAAGCGGCGTCGATAAACTGCCGCGCGCGGCGGGGGCTTCTGCCTTTTGAAAGCGACCACTGTTCCGCCAGCCGCAAAAGTTCTTCTTTCGGCGTTTTTAAGGAAAGATCGTCCGCGAGCTGGCTCACGATGGAAAGGTACTGCGCCTTGTTCGTGGAGCCGAAAAGCACGGTCAGCCCGAAACGGTCGGAAAGCGAAAGCTGTTCCTGTAAATATTCGTTTTCGTGCACGCTGTCCTTGCGGTCGGAAAAACTTTCCTTCACGATATGGCGGCGGTTGGAGGTGGCGCACACGACGGTGTTTTTCCCTTTCGCGCCGAAACTGCCTTCGAGCGCCGCTTTGAGCGCGGTGAAACGCTCGTCGCCGTCGGTTAAAGAAAGATCGTCGATATAGATGATGAATTTCAGCGGCACGCCGCCCAGTTTTTCTTTGAGCGAGGGCAAAGAGAGGAGCTGTTTTTTGCTCAGTTCCACGATGCGCAGCCCTTTGGAAAAATATTCGTTCGCCATGGCGTGCACGGTGGAGGATTTTCCCGTGCCGCGTTCGCCGTATAAGAGCATATCCAGCGCGGGCAGCCCCGCGAGCAGGTTTTCGATATTGCCGGAAATCAGCTTTTTTTCCTCCGCGTAGTCTTTTAAGTCCGCAAGGCGGATGGAAGGCGGATTTGAAACGGGGGAGATCTTCCCGTCCTCGTAGAGGAAAGCGCCGCACCGCGCGAAATCGCCGTAGCCGTACGCGCGGTAAAATTCCGCAATGCCGCCGGCGCCGCGCTTTAAGGCGGTTTCGAGTTTTTCGTCCGCAGTGCCGAGGGCGAAGAGATCGCACCTTTCCGCAGCCGTTTTTGCCGCGGAGAAGAGTTTTTTCACGTCCGCGAGGAAGGCGGCTTCCAGAAAGTTGTCGCTTTTTCCCGCCGCCGCGGCGCGGGAAAAGGGGTTTTCGTCGTAAAGGATAAAATCGCTCAGCGCGCCGAGCAGGGAGTTCTGCCCGCCGCAGGCATAAAGTTCGGAAAGGAAGACGTTTTCGTTTTCTTCGGCGGGGTTTTCGTGATAACGAAGGAGCGCCCCGGCGAGAGGAGCTTCCGGCATGTTGAGAATTTTAAAATACTTCTGCATTTTGCGTTCGTCCGTTTTTTTTATTCAGTATATCCCTTTTTGCGCGTAAAATCAAACGATTCCGCCCCGAAATGGAAGAAAAGCGCTGCGGAAGGGCAAAACGCACAAAAATTTTTGCGCGCGGCGAGAAATCGGACGAGAGTATTTGACAAGGCGGAAAAATCGGAATATAATAAAAAGTACGAAAACGAGAAAAATTTCGGAGGTACGTTATGAACACTGACAGCGCGAAAATATATCATGAA
>CALVZR010000019.1 GCA_944372565.1 uncultured Clostridia bacterium
CAGTACATGCCGCCCATGCCGCCGCCCTGGGGCGCCGCAACGGGTTCCTTTTCGGGAATGTCCGCCACGATGCTTTCGGTCGTGAGGAAGATGGACGCCACGGAAGCCGCGTTTTCGAGCGCGCTCCTCGTCACCTTGGTCGGGTCGATGATGCCTTCCTTCACCATATCCACATACTGATTGGTGAGGGCGTTGAAACCGTAGTTGGGTTTCTTGGCTTTAAGCACCTCGTAGAGGATGACCGAACCGTCCAGCCCCGCGTTCTGCGCGATCTGCTTCAAGGGCGCTTCCACCGCTTTGAGCACGATCTTCGCGCCCGTCTTTTCGTCGTCGGTCAGGCTGTCCGCATATTTCGCGAGCGCGGGGATGGCAGCGAGCAGCGCGATGCCGCCGCCCGGCACGATGCCTTCCTGTACCGCCGCGCGCGTCGCGTTGAGCGCGTCCTCGATGCGGAGTTTCTTCTCCTTCATCTCCACTTCGGTCGCCGCGCCCACGTTGATGACGGCTACGCCGCCCGCGAGTTTAGCGAGGCGCTCCTGCAGTTTTTCTTTATCGTAATCCGAAGTCGTTTCGGCGATCTGCGCCTTGATGGACTGCTTTCTCGCCTCGATGGCGGCGGGATCGCCCGCGCCGGCGATGATGACGGTGTTGTCCTTATCGACTTTCACCCTGCCCGCTCTGCCGAGCATATCGGGGGTGACGTCCTTAAATTCGTAACCCATATCGGAGGAAACCACCGTGCCGCCCGTGAGCACCGCGATGTCTTCGAGCATGGCCTTTCTCCTGTCGCCGAAGCCGGGGGCTTTCACCGCCACGCAGTTGAACACGCCTTTCAGTTTGTTCACGACGAGGGCGGCAAGCGCGTCGCCTTCCACTTCTTCCGCGATGATGAGCAGGCGCTGACCCTGCTGCGCGATGGGCTCGATGACGGGCAGAATTTCCTGAATGGAGGAGATCTTCTTATCCGTGATGAGGATGACGGGGGATTCGAGCACCGCCTCCATCTTGTCGGTATTGGTCACCATGTAAGCGGAAGCGTATCCGCGGTCGAACTGCATGCCTTCCACGGTGGTGAGCTCGGTTTTCATGGTCTTGCTCTCTTCGATGGTGATCACGCCGTCCTTGCCGACTTTTTCCATCGCCTCGGAGATGAGTTCGCCCACCGATTCGTCGCCCGCGGAGATCGCCGCGACCTGCGTGATGGCCTTTTTATCGCTGACGGGGCGGGAGATCTTTTTCAGTTCTTCCACCGCAACTTCCACCGCGCCCGAAATCCCCTTTTTCAGGATGATGGGGTTGGCGCCCGCAGCCACGTTTTTCAGACCCTCTTCGATCATCGCCTGCGCGAGGACGACCGCCGTCGTCGTGCCGTCGCCCGCCACGTCGTTGGTCTTGGTGGAAACTTCCTTCACGAGCTGCGCGCCCATGTTTTCGAAAGCGTCTTCCAGTTCGATGTCCTTCGCGATGGTCACGCCGTCGTTGGTGATGAGCGGCGCGCCGTATTTTTTATCGAGAACCACGTTCCTGCCCTTGGGCCCGAGCGTGATCTTTACGGTATCCGCAAGCGTATCCACGCCTTTTTGCAATGCCTTTCTCGCTTCTTCGCCTTTTTTGATCTGTTTTGCCATAATTTATCGCCTCCTTATTCTACGATCGCCAGAATGTCGCTCTGTTTGATGATGGTGAATTCCTTGCCATCCACTTTGAATTCGCTGCCCGCGTATTTGGAATAGAGGACCACGTCGCCCTCCTTCACCTGCATGGTAACGTCTTTCCCGTCGATCACGCCCCCGGGGCCGACAGCGACGACCCTCGCCGTCTGCTGTTTTTCCTGCGCGGCGGAGGGCAGGATAAATCCGCTCTTCGTCTTTTCCTCGATCTCCGTGTCTTCCACCACGACTTTATCGAACAA
This sequence comes from uncultured Clostridia bacterium, assembly GCA_944372565.1. Taxonomy (GTDB): domain Bacteria; phylum Bacillota; class Clostridia; order Christensenellales; family Borkfalkiaceae; genus UMGS775. The sequence continues at coordinate 1,913 of CALVZR010000019.1, forward strand.
AGGTTTTATTTTCATGTCCGTCTCCTCCATAAAATTTTACTTGTTTTTGGCACTCTTTACTTTCAAGTGCTAACTTATATTATAGTCAATAAAAAACATTTGTCAACGGATTGAAAGAAAAATTTCGAGAAAATTTTTCGGAAAGCGATTTGTGGGGTTGTCAAAGAAAAAAATCTGTGGTATGATATATAAAAACGGGAGAAAAACGAAATGGATAAGTGGGATAAGCGCTTTATGGAACTTGCGGAAACGGTTGCGGGCTGGTCGAGCTGTTTTCAGGAAAACAGGCATATCGGGGCGGTGATCGTGCGGGACAAGCGCATCCTCACCACGGGGTATAACGGCGCGCCCGCGGGCGTGAAAAGCTGCGTGGAGAGGGGAGAGTGCCTCAGGCGCAAGAAGAACATCGCCAGCGGCACGATGCAGGAAGTGTGCTATGCCGTGCATGCGGAGCAGAACGCCATCATCCAGGCGGCGAAACTGGGGGTGAGCCTGGAAGGCGCCACCCTTTACTGCACGCACCAGCCCTGCGTGATCTGCGCGCGCATGATCATCAATTCGGGCGTGAAGAAGGTGTATTACAAGCACGGTTATCCGGATGCGTTCGCGCTCGAACTCTTCGCCGAGGCGGGCGTGGAGATCGAAAAATTTGAAGAATGAAACGCCGCCCTTCGCCGAAAAGGGCGGGGCGGAGAGATCCCCCCGGCAGGGGGGAAATACGGAAGGCTGGCTGAGCGGTCGAAAGCGGCGGTCTTGAAAACCGTTGATGTGCAAGCATCCGGGGGTCCGAATCCCTCGCCTTCCGCCAAGCGGGGCCGTGTTGAACTTGTTTCAACACAGCCCTTTTTGTTTACGGGGTCGATCCGGCTAGCGTATTCTCCGCCAAAAACTCCCGCGTTCTGCGGGGAGGGTTTTCCGTTTCCGCGGAGGATCAGGCGTTTTTTTTCGGGTTGACATTTCTGACGATATAATCTATAATAAAAATATCGATATATCGATTACAAAGGACATTCGCAAATGAAAGGGCATTTCGGAGAACGACTCAAAGAACTGCGCAAAACGGCGGGGATCACGCAGTCCGATCTGGCGGAAAAGCTGAATATTCATTTACAGACCGTTTCCAAATGGGAACGCAACTTATCCGAACCGGATATTTCGCAGCTCGGCGAACTTGCGGAGGCGCTGGGCGTTTCGCTCGAAAAACTGTGCGGGCAGGAAGAGGCGGAACAAACCTTCAAGGGGTGTTTTCAGGCGGAGAAATTCGGGAAAACGATCAGCGAACAGCGGCTCGCGCGCGGGGAGAGCCAGGACAAACTGGCGGAGGCGATGGAAACTTCTGCCGACGCGATCTCCCGCTGGGAGCGCGGGATCACCTGCCCGGATATAGAAAAACTCACCGCACTCGCCGCGCATTTTGAAATTCCCGTTTCCCGTTTGTACTGCGGAATCGCGGACGAGCAGACGGCGGAAGTAGGCGTGATCCGCAAAAAAAAGTCCGCCGTCTGGCTCGCCGCCGTCGCGGCGAGCCTATGCGTCGTTTTCGGCATTCTGATCGCCGTGTTTATGAGCCCTTCGGTGAAGACCTTCACCGTTTTATTGGACGGCAAGCAGGTCGCCGTGGCGGAAAACGAGTGGTTCACGCCCGCAACGCCCTCCCGCGACGGCTACGATTTCGTCGGCTGGGAGGATAATGGCGGTTCGCCCGCATCCTTTCCCTGCAAGATCACGGAAAACGTTTCCTTCGTTTCGGTGTTCGAGCCTACGGAATACATCGTGGATTACTGGCTGAACGGCGGATATTTCGAGGGGAGCGTGCAGAATGCCTTCACCGTGGAGAGCGGCAGCATAGAACTTCCCGTGCCCGAAAAGGCGGGGCAGACGTTCGGCGGCTGGTATTTAAGCGCCGATTATTCGGGCGAACCCGTCGAGCGCATCCGCTGCGCGGGCGCAAACGTTAAATTGTATGCGAAATGGAGCGCGGTCGTCTTTTCCGTGCGCTACGAACTGAACGGCGGCGCGCTGTACGGCGAAAATCCCGAAACCGTTACCGCCGAAGAGGAGTATCCGCTCGCCCGACCCGTGCGCGAGGGGTATGTGTTCCTCGGCTGGTTCGATTTGCCGCAGGGCGGGGAAAAACACGAAAGCGTGGGCGGCGCCGCCGCGGAAAACCTCACGCTGTACGCCCTCTGGCAGCGGACCGATTCGCTCTTTACCGTCTATTACGACTATGAGGGCGAGCCGGAAGGCGAAAATCCCGTTTCCGTGGGCGCGGGCGAGGTGCATAAACTGTTCGGCGTGAAGAAAACGGGTTACGATTTTCTCGGCTGGAACACCGAAAAGGACGGCAGCGGGGAATTTGTGGAATACCTCTACGGCATAGACGAAACCCTGCGTTTATACGCGGTTTTTCAGCCCAAGGAATACGTTGTGCGCTATTTTTACGAGGGGAGATACGAGGGGAAGGAGAGCAATCCCAACACCGTGCGTTTCGGGGAGCGGGTCGTCCTTTTGCCCGTATATCTTTACGGTCATCGCTTCGAAGGCTGGTTCGACGCCGAGGAGGGCGGCAACAGAATCGAAGTTTTGGACGAGAGCAACATCCTCGCGGTTTCCAACCTGTATGCGCGCTATTCGCCCCTCGAATTTTCCCTGCGGCTGGAAGCGGGCGAAGGATCCTTTCTTTGGGAAGGCGAAGCCTGCTCGACGGCGGAAGATACGGTGCAGTTCGGCGAGAGCCTGCCCCTGCCCGAATGTTCTTTGATCGGGCATACCTTCCTCGGCTGGAACGAAGATCCCGCGGGCGGCGGCGAATTTTATACGTCGTTTACGGGGATGGAGGGGGATAAAACGCTGTATGCCGTGTTCGCTCCCAAGGAATATCTCCTCTTTTACGAATACGAGGGAAAGTACGAGAGCGGCAAGGTCAATCCCAATTACATCACGTACGGGGAAAAGATCACGCTGTATCCCGTTTATCGGGACGGCTATAAATTCACGGGCTGGTACGACGCGGCGGAAGGGGGAAATCTCATCACCGTGATCGACGAAAGCAATCTTCTAAGACTTTCGCGGCTGTACGCGCGCTTTTCGCCGCTGCAATTCAGCATCGCGCTGGACGCGGGCGAGGGCGTGTTCCCAACCCCGCAGGGGGAGCGCTCGGAATACGTTTTCACCGTGGATTTCGAACAGACTTTCCCGCTGCCCGCCTGCACGCTGGGCGGCTATACCTTCCTCGGCTGGATAAACGAGAGCGGGGAGAGCGTTTCCGTGATCGACGAGCTGAACATCCGAGATATGCGCCTCACGGCAAAATGGCTGGCTTCCGATAAAAGCTATACCGTAACGTATGTATTGAATGGCGGGGAACTTGCC
>CALVZR010000020.1 GCA_944372565.1 uncultured Clostridia bacterium
CGTTCAAATTTTTGGCGAGGTTGTTTTTGAATTCTTCCACGCCGCCGCAATTTTCCTGAAATTGCAGCCCTTTCTTTTCCGTTGTGCCGTTCGCGCAGAAAAACAAACCGAGCCACGCTTCCGCAGAGGTGGGCGAAGCATCCAAAACTTTATTGTAATATTCCGCAGCCTTTTCGTAATCGCCGCTGTCCGCTTCCTGTCCCGCGCGCAAAAGCAGAGAGGACACCGTTGCCGCAGCGCCGCCCTGCACGGCGGGCGCGGCGGTGGCAGCCGTTTCTTTCAGCCGCTCCATCTCCGCCATCTGCCTGTTCATAAACTTTTCCAGCTCTTCTTTCTGTTTCCGTTCGAGTTCCGCCAGCTTATCCACCGGCTTCACGATGCCCTTCACCACTTCCGAAAGCCGCTTCATCAGGTTGATGTCCGCCTTCACCCCCTGATAGCTCCTGAGCGCCGCGGGCAGACTCTCCGCGCGGAACCCGTCGATGAATACGGGAATCACGCTCTTTTCGCGGTGCGCGTTGAACGCCAGATATCTCGACCATTCGTTTTTCACCCACTGCGATTCGATGTATTCGCTCTTCGAGCACAATAAAAGCATCACCTTCGCCGTGTACAACCCGCGGTAGATGTTCGGTTCGTATTCCCTCGTCGTGAGCGTTTCCAGCGTTCTCTCGCTGAAAAACACGTTGTATTCGCGGATGAACTCGTTATAGATGTTCTGCGCGATTTCGTAATCCTTGGTTTTTCCCGCGCCGTCCGCGGCCGTGCTCTTGAAACAGATGAAGATATCGTAAGGCTCGGTCGTTACGGCGATGCGGTTATACAGCCGCTTGGCGTCCTCTATCTTCTTGCTCTCCGCAAGGTACGCCTCCTCCCGCGCCTTCGGCAGGGTGGAAAAAAGCCCCTTCACCTTTTTCAGATAGGCGGAATCCTCGGTCTTTACATCCGAAATGCCGTAAAAGGAAGGGAATTTTTCCCCGTTGCCGTCCTCTTCGAACAATACCTGCTGTTCGCACAGGAACAGCCCCCAGAACACCTCCGCGAGGTCGGCTTCGGGATAGCGTTTCAGCACGCTTTCGTAGATTTTTTTAGCCGCGTCGAACTGGGCGTTCTGCCTTAAATAAAACGCCTGCGAAAGTTCGGCGTAGGCGTCCGTTTCGCTTTCCGTTGCGGAAAACACGTTGCCGCAGAATTTGCAGTGCAGCTCGTCGCCGATATGTTCGAGTTCGCCGCCGCACGTGCCGCAGGTGTGCATTTTCATCTTTTTTTCCTCTCCTTCGATATATCCCTGCCGCGTCGCCCCGTGCAACGGGGCGACGCGGGTATAATGTTATTTTAGCAGAAAACGGCGTTTCCTGTCAATAAAAACGGGCATACAGGGCGGTTTTCCGCCCGTTTCGCGCGGGGCGGGCGGAAAATTTTTCCGTTAAGGTATAAATGAAAGAATTTGCGGCAATAACATAGGCGGAACGGAAAACGGAGGAAGGAAAAAATGAAAAAGATCTGCATAACTTTGCTGATTGTAACCATAATAGTCATAGGCGCGTTCGCCGCTCTCGAAAGCGAGCCGACGCACGCCGAATATCTCAGAATACATATCCGCGCGGATTCCAACGAGGAAGAGGCGCAGGCGGTGAAATACAAGGTGAAGGACGCGGTCGTGAAACTGCTCACCCCCCACATCGCCGGGTGCCGCACGGAAGAGGACGCGGAGGAAATGCTCGAAAGCCTTATTCCGGAAATCGAACGCACGGCGGACGGCGTGCTCGCCGTAAGCGGCTTTTCCTACCGCTCGAAAGCGAGCGTAAGAAGGGAGGAATTTCCCACGCGGGTATATGAAAATCTCACGCTCGAACAGGGCTTTTACGACGCGCTCATCATCGAACTGGGCACGGGCGAAGGCGATAACTGGTGGTGCGTGGTGTATCCGCCGCTCTGCTTTACGGGCGGGGAATGCGGATACGTTTACAAAAGCAAGATCCTCGAAATCATACGGGATTTCAAGGAGAAAAACTGACGGAGGAATTATGAAGAAATTTGTGAAGATCGCGGCAGTCGCCCTCGTGGCGCTCTCGGTGGGCGTATGCCTTGCGGGCGTGACGGGGCAGGTTTCCTATCAGGCGCCCGTTACGGCGGCCGCAGCGGTTTTAAAACAGGGCAGCAGCGGAAACGACGTGACGACCCTGCAGAAAAAACTGAAAAACTGGGGGTATTATTCCGGTTCCGTGGACGGGATCTTCGGTTCCAAAACCAAGGAGGCGGTGAAATATTTTCAGAGGAAAAACGGGCTGAGCGTGGACGGCGTCGTGGGCAAAAATACCCTCGCGGCGCTGGGCATGAGCCTCGGCGGTTCTTCCTCGTCCTCGGGGGCGGGCGGCTATTCCGATTCGGATATCGCGCTGCTCGCGCGGCTCATCTACGCCGAGGCGCGGGGAGAAAGCTATACGGGGCAGGTCGCCGTGGGCGCGGTGGTGCTCAACCGGGTGAAGAGTTCTTCTTTCCCCAACACGATCGCGGGCGTCATCTATCAGCCGTACGCCTTCACGGCGGTCAACGACGGGCAGATCAATCTTTCGCCCGACAGCACCGCGCGCAAGGCGGCGATAGACGCGATGAACGGCTGGGATCCGAGCTACGGCGCGCTGTATTATTATAACCCCGCCGTCGCCACCAGCCAATGGATATTTTCGAGAAAGACCACGGTGGTCATAGGCGACCACGTATTCGCGGTTTAACGGAGGAAAAGAGATGAAAAAAGAAACGAACAGCGCCGTCGAAAAGGCCGAAAAGGCGGGCGAGGCGCGGGAAGACGCCGTTTTGAGGCAGAACCTCGAACGGGAGGAAGCCGTCCGCGTGAAGCGGGAAAAGCAGAACGCGGATAGGCGGATAGAACGCGCGCGCGCCAAAAAGGCGGCAAAGAAGGAAAAAGAGCGCCGCGCCGCGGAAGCGCGGCGCGCCAGGGAAGCCCGCAAGGCGGAAGAGCACGCGGCGCGCCTTCGCGAAAAACGCGAAAAGGAAGAGAAAAAAGCCGCCGCCGCGCGCGAAAAGCGGCGGGAAAAGGAGCAAAAAGCCGAGGCGAAAGCCGAAAAAAACAGGCGTAAGGACAAGAAAAAGAATACGGGTACGGGCGGATGGCTTGCCGCCGTGATCTCCCTGGGGGTAACGGTTTTAGTGCTTTCTTCCGTGCTCGCGATGAACGTTTTAATGCCCGGCCCCGCGGACAAGGCGCTTTCGGCGATGTACGAAAAGGCGTATTTCGATACGGTGACGTATGTGAACAACATCGACAACAGCCTTTCCAAAACGCTGGCGACATCGGATACCGCCGCTTTGCAGGGGTATTTTTCCGAGCTCGCCGTGCAGAGCGAACTGGCGGAAAACGACATCAACCGCCTGCCGCTCACGGACGAGGCGCGCTATTATACCGCAAAGCTCATCAACCAGATCGGGGATTATTCCAAGTATCTCAATAAAAAGCTCATCGACGGACAGCCGCTCACCGAAAGCGACGTAGCCGGGCTCAAACAGCTTTATACTTCCAACCGCACGCTCAAAGAGAGCCTCGCGGAGATTTCGGGCAGAATGGGAGAGGGATACGATTTCAAAAAACTCGAAAAGGACGGGCTGCTTTTAAACGGCATGGAGGAACTCGAAAACCTCTCCGCCGAATATCCCGAACTCATCTACGACGGGCCGTTTTCGGACGGACAGACCGAAACAGAGGTGAAGGGGCTTTCGGGCGAGGAGATCACCGCCGCCCGCGCGAAGGAGATCTTTAAGGAGATCTTCGGCGAGTACGGCATCACGGACATCGAGGACGCGGGAGAAACGAGCGGCAAATTCGAATGTTTCAACGTGCGCGCCATGTCGGACGGCGCTCCCGTTTACGCGCAGATCTCCAAAATCGGGGGACATCTTATTTTGTTCGATCATTTTAAGGACTGCTCCGAAATCAACTACGACGGCGAGGATCTCATTCCCGTCGCGCGGGAATTTCTGGAAAAGATCGGGCTGAAAAACATGACGTGCGTGTGGGCGAGCAGCTCCCGCGCGGTAACGAGTTTGAACTTCGCGTATGAACAGGACGGCGTCATCCTGTATCCCGACCTCGTGAAACTCACCGTCTGCCAGGAAACGGGCAGGGTGACGGGCATGGAGGCTTCGCCGTATTATATGAACCACACCGAACGCAAACTGCCCGCCGCGCAGCTTTCCGCAAAGGAGGCGGCGAAGAAAATTTCGCCTTCGCTCACCGTGCTCGGCACGCGCCTCGCCTATATTCCCAAGAGCGCAAACACAGAGTGTCTCGCTTACGAGTTCAAGGCGGAAATGGACGGCGAACGCTATTACGTGTATATCGACGCCGTTACGGGGCGCCAGGCGGAAATGTTCCGCGTGATCGATACCGACGACGGCACGATGCTCCTGTAACATTGCGCAGAAAAAGCGCGGCTTTGGAAAGCCGCGCTTTTTACGTTTGGTAAAGAATCGTCCGAAAATTTTTTCGGAAAAAAAGTTGACAAAGCGCTTTCGATGTGGTATATTGTAGAAAATTGAATGCAAACCTGTGAGACGGGAGAGTACCTTAAACAAAAGTTTTCAGAGAGCTTCGGGGCGGTGGAACGGAGCAGCGGCGTTTAAGCGAATGGGCCGTCGAGGGCGGGCGCGAACCCGAAAGGCAGTAGCGTCTGACGTACCCCTGCGTTAAAGGGAACCGTATGATGGTACGGGCAGAGGCGGAGCGGATCCGCGAAATTGGGTGGCAACACGGTAAAAATCGTCCCAAACGGTTTTTACCGTGTTTTTTGTTTTTCCGGAGGTCAAAAATGAAAACTTTACCGATCCAGTTCGTTTTCCGATGGCGGCTGAACGCGAGGAAACCGGTTTAATCCGATTTCCCTTCGGCGCGCGGAGCGCAAAAGGCCGCGTTCCGGCAGAAAGAAACAAAAAAATAAAAATCGGAAAAGAAAGGAGAAAAAAATATGTTGAACAATCTGAATAATAAAAAAATACCCACCAAGATCTATTTGAGCGAAGAGGAGATGCCCAAGGCGTGGATGAATATCCGCGCGGCGATGAAGGAAAAGCACGAGCCCTTCCTCAATCCCGCAACCTTGCAGCCGTGCACCGCGGAAGAGCTTTCCAAGGTGTTCTGTTCGGACGTGGTGGAGCAGGAACTCGACCAGGAAAACCTGTTTATCCCCATCCCGCAGGAGATCCGCGAATTTTATAAAATGTACCGCCCGTCGCCGCTGACGAGGGCGTATTTCCTGGAAAAACTGCTCGATACCCCCGCGGAGATCTATTATAAATTCGAGGGCAACAACACTTCGGGTTCGCACAAGCTCAACAGCGCGGTGGCGCAGGCGTATTACGCCAAACTCGAAGGGCTGAAATCGGTCACCACCGAAACGGGCGCGGGGCAGTGGGGCACGGCGCTCGCCATGGCGTGCGCTTTCTTCGGGCTGGATCTCACGGTGTATATGGTGAAGGTGAGCTATCAGCAAAAACCCTTCCGCCGCGAGGTGATGCGCACCTACGGCGCGGAGGTTATCCCTTCGCCCTCGAACACCACGGACGTGGGCAGGAAGATCCTCGCGGAATTCCCCGAAACGGGCGGCTCGCTCGGGTGCGCCATTTCGGAAGCCGTGGAAAAGGCGGTGAAAACGCCCGACTGCCGCTATCTGCTCGGCAGCGTGCTCGACCACGTAGTGCTGCACCAGTCGGTCATCGGGCTGGAAAGCAAGATCGCCATGGATAAATACGGCATCCGCCCCGACGTCGTGATCGGCTGCGCGGGCGGCGGCAGCAACCTCGGCGGGCTGATCGCGCCGTTCATGGTGGATAAACTCAACGGCAAAAACGATATCGATTTCATCGCGGTGGAGCCCGCGTCCTGCCCGTCGCTCACGCGCGGCAAATACGCGTACGATTTCTGCGACACGGGCAAAACGACGCCGCTCGCCAGGATGTACACGCTGGGCAGCGGATTCATGCCCAGCCCCAACCACGCGGGCGGGTTGCGGTATCACGGCATGAGCCCCATCGTTTCCAAACTGTATCACGACGGGTATATGCGCGCGGTTTCCGTGGAGCAGACCGAAGTTTTCAAGGCGGCGGAACAGTTCGCGCGGGTGGAGGGAACGCTCCCCGCGCCCGAATCGGCGCACGCCATCAAGGTCGCCATAGACGAAGCGCTCAAATGCAAGAAGACGGGCGAAAAGAAGGTCATCCTCTTCGGGCTGACGGGCACGGGCTATTTCGATATGACGGCGTACGGCGCGTACAACGACGGCAAGATGAGCGATTATATCCCCACGGACGAAGATCTCGAAAGAGGGTTCGCCTCCCTGCCCGATATCCCGCAGAACAAGGGAATTTAAGGAGTTTTCCGAAGTTCCGCAAAGCGGAAACGGCAGATTTATTTTGAAAAATTCAGCCCCCGAAAAAATTTCGGGGGCCGAAACTTTAAAACGCCCGCAAAACGCCCGCCCCCGCGCGGCATTCGGCCGCGCGGGGGCGGGGCAGTTTAAAAATGAATAACCTGTTGACAGAAACAAGAAAACGCTATATAATAAATTTGAAAACAAATGAAATATACGGGCGGCGGAACAGATTTTGAAAAAGCGGAGAAGATACAGACGGGGAAATTGCAGGCGCAACGCAAAAAATCTGTTTTGCGTTGCGTTTTTTAAAGAGGGGAGAAGAACAGAATGAAGAAAAAAGCGGGGTGTTTGAAAGTATTGCTAATAACCGTTGGCTGCGTCGTTCTCGGGATGGCGGTGCTGTTCGGTCTTTTTGTGTTGTTGCTTTATATAGACGACTGCATCGTAAATTCGGAAAAATCTGCAAGAGAACGCATAACCGACACAACGGGTATAGAGATCCCCATAGATGCTGAAATGGTGTTTTTAGATTATAATCCGCCTTGGCAGGAATCTTTTATTCAATATGCGGTATTTTCTTTTGAAAACGAGCCTGCCGACTGGCTGGCGGAAAACGATTTTTCAAGGGAAAGAAACACAGAATTTGAAGAAGAGTTTAAAATAGCCGAACCTTCCTGGTTAAAGGAAAAAGTTGACGCCGTTTCTTCCGAATATTATCCGGATTTTGAAAATCCGTATTATTGGTTAAATACAGCAAAGATAACATCGGGATATTTAAGGGTGTATTTTATCTATGAACCGCAAGAAAATTTATTGATGATATATAATCCGAATTGATGCTGAAATCCGAAACATTAAAATCGGACGACGGCAAAACGCGGATTAAAAAAGTATTTTGCAAAATAAACAAGCGGGGCGGGAACCCTTATAACGGGTTCCCGCCCCGCGTTGAATTTTATTTCAGAGAATCGAGATATTTTTTGCGTATGGTCCGGTAAACTTCGGGGGGAATTTCGTCGTTGTTTATACTGGACGACGGCAATAACATGTCGCCCGCGACTTTTTTGTCGCAGCAGCGGGTGTCGTTGCGGTATTTTTCCCGCACGGTTTTATCGCGGAAATCGGGAATTTCCATGGGCGCGCCTCCCGCAAGGGCGGAGAAATAACCGAACATCCCCACGAAAGCCATGTCGAGGGCTTCGTAAACGTCCACGATATTCGCCGGTTTTCCCTGTATCGCCCGAACGAAGTTATCCATCGTAAAATAATCGGAACCCTGGTGCCCGAACGAAAAACGGGGATCGGATTCGCCTCTCTGAATCGCTTTGAAAAACTTTTCTCCCTCTACGCCGAATTCCCCGCTATAGGGCTCGCCGCCGTCAAAACTCGGGCAGTATTGCGCCCATTCTCCGCCGCGTTCTTCCGTGTCGTTCATCAGATACACTTTCGCGGTCGATTGCCCGAAAACGCATTCGCGCTGACTTTCCGCCCGTCCCTTGGTGCCGTAAATGCTGTACCATATGGAATTTTTCGCCAAAGCGGAGGCGTGCAGGCTTTTCATCACCCCGCCGTTTTCCAGCGTAACCATTTCCACGCCGCCCGCGCCTCCCCGCGCGCCCATGGAACGGGAACGGGCGTCGGGCGGGATTTCAAACCCGGAAACTTTTACGGGGCGAAGGCCGGTAATGTGGATGATCGGCCCCGCGGAATGCGTGCAATAAAAAAATGCGCTCATCGTGTTGCGCCAATGTTCGGGATCTCCGTATGTGATTCCCGGCCAGATCGGCTCGCAGTTATGCACGTATTCGCCTTCGCCGTATTCAAAATTTCCCAAAACGCCCTTTTCATAAAGCCGTTTCATTTCCAGCGTGGCGGGAAAGTAACAGTAATTTTCCCCGTAAACGTAAATTTTGCCGCTTTTTTCCACGGCTTCCGCAAGGGCAACCGCTTCGGCGGGCGTCTGCACGGGCAGAACCTCGCTGAACACGTGCAGCCCGCGTTCCAGGCAGCGGATCGCAAACGGCGCGTGTTCGTTGGCGTAATTTGCCAGAACCACCGCGTCCATGTCGTGCGCTAAAAAATCTTCAAAGTTTTCGTACAGTTTCGCGTCGGACGATTTTTCGTTCAAAGTTTTTTGAACGGACGCCCGCACCGCTTCGCTGCAATCGCAAATCGCCGTAACTTCCGCGCTTTCTTTGTTTTGCAGGCACCAATCCACCATCGTCTTGCCGCGGAAACCGCCCAAAACGCCGATTTTTATCTTTTTCATTTTCGCTTTTCCTCCTCGGATAGATAAAAAAAGTATAGCGCATTTCTTTGTTTCCCGCTATGGAATAAATCTATTTTAATATGGATTTTTTATCGTTTTATCTTTACAGCGGGTAAAAATTCTGCTATCATAAAAATATGAGTAAAACTACCAGCAAAACGCGTGCCGTTCTCGCGGAACAGATTGCCGCGTATATCGATATTCATTTTTGCGAGCCCGCTCTTACGCTCGGTAAATTGAGCGGGATTTTCCATTTCAACGCCAACTATATTTCCTATACGTTCAAGGAATACGTCGGCACGGGCGTGAGCAGGTATATCGCGAAAAAACGTATGGAAAAAGCGTGCGGTCTGCTGACGAAAACGCAGATGGCAGTGAAAGAGATCGCAGAAGAATGCGGATATGCGGACGCCCTGTATTTTGAACGCGTGTTCAAAAGGCACACGGGCGAATCGCCTACGGCATACCGCGCGCAGGGCGAACGAACGAAAAAATCTCCCGTTTTCGACGCATTTACGAAAAGTTTTTACAGATAAACGAAAAACAAGCGGGGCGGCGCAAATTTGCGCCGCCCCGCTCCGATTTCTTCCGCCGAGATAAGAAATTAAAAAAATTTTTAAAAACCGCGGGACAAAACGGGCCGCGCAGACGTTGTAAAGGCGAGGGAGGGAAAAAGATGAGTATAAAAAGAATCGTTCTTTCATCGGCGGCGATTGTTTTGGCGGTCGTTCTGGTGCTCGTTTTAATCACCGTGATTCTGTATCGGTTGAGTTTTTCCCGGTTTTATACGGAAGAGGAACATCTCGCGCGCATTTCGGAATTGGTGGAAAAGCATTATATGACAAAAGATAGCGGATATACATCTTTTGAAGTGTTTCCGCTGTATAACGAATACGACGAATTTGAATTTGCCGTTGTGGAGTTTGAACCGCGCGGATATATTTATGTAATGATACGGAAACAAACCGTACCGCTGATCGGCACAAGCCTATATTTAAAAGACGCCGATGAACGCAGGTTCTGGCGGCCCTTTGTTTATAAGGAAGGCGCAATCTGTACAATCACAAACGAAAACGGAGAGGTGGAAACCTACCGGAACGCATGCGTAAAAAAAGACGAGAACGGAAATTATCTGGGTTTTGAGGTCAGTCATTTTAAAGCGGCGCAGATAGGGAATGAAAAAAGATATCTTCTGGCGCTGAAAGACAGTGCGGGAAGTTTCAGGGGATATATTCCCGCGGTAAGAAGAGGAGATAAAATTTTAAACCTCGCTTCATTTGAAGAAATGGAGTATTTCCCCGAAATGAAATCGGATACCTGTACGGTTTCAAATGTCGGATTTATTGCAAAGAAATATTTCAATTTATAAAAAAGCAAAAGGAGAGCGGGAAAATGCGGGAAATTACTCTCCGCCCGGTTTACGGCGGGGGAACGGTTACGGTTTTTTCCGAAACGTAAAAAGCGGATAAAAAAACACACGGGGCGCGGATTTTTCCGCGCCCCGTGTGTTAAGGAGTAATTTATGAAATTCAAAATCTAAGAAAAGTTGTCGCCCATATGTACGCATTCGCCCGTTTCCGCGCTCTGGAACAGCATCCAGAACCCGTCCCCTTTCATTTCAAAGACCGAAAGGGGGATAAACGTGCAGTACCCCGCGAGTTCTTTCGGGGGATAGGGGGAATATTTCGCGGGAACGCCGTAGCAGATGTATTTCGGCTTTTTCCTTTCTTCCACCACGCCCACGAGATAATATCCGCCCGCATATTCTATCTTCACCCAGCGGCTTTGCGGAACCGTGCTTTTCAGGCAGTCCTCTTCCGGGTTTTCCGAAAAAATTTTGTCGAGTTCGTCCTTCACGCGTTCGTAATAGTTTCCGCCTTCGCCGCCCGCGCCGCCAGCAGGGTGCGCCGCATCCTCGCAAACCGCAGGCGTTTTTTCTTCTCGCTCGTTTTCTTTCTCGCCTGCATCGTCAGCACCGAAAGGCGGTTCAAAAAACAGGGGTTCTTCATGTTCTTTTTCTCCTTTTGCGGGAAGTTCTCCCGTTTCTTTTAAGTAATAGTTTTCCGTCGCCAGGGCAAGGTCGTCGTACGGCGGCGCCTCGTCTTTTTGAAGAGGCGCTTCCTCGCGCGGCGGCGGTCGTTTTTCCAGGTTTTCATTGAGAAACTCCGCCAGATCGTTTTTGGAAAAGCCGCTCTCTTTCGCCGCGCCGAACGCGACGGGGGTCACGCCGTTTTCGCAAAACGCGATCAGGCACGCAAATCCCCCCGAAATATCCGCGGGGAAACTTTCCGTGCGGGAAACGGGATTTTTCCCGAGGGAGTAAAACCGCTTTTTTCCGTCGGAAAAGAAGATGGCGGCATAATACGCGCCGTCCGAAACCGCGGCGAAATTGATGAGGGAAAGGCTGATCTCGGTTGCGCTTCCCGTTTTTTCCGCCCGCGCGATGCCGCTCAAAGGTCTGCCGTTTACGGAAAACCCGGGCGTAACTTCCTTTAACAGGATGAATTTTTTGATATAATCCATAAACTCCCGCTCTGCCGCGCCGTGAAGGGTTCGACTTTATTTCAGTATATGCGCCTTCTCAATATATATGATAACCGAAGTCGAATCGGCGGATAAAATGTGAAAAAAGCGCGTTTTCTGCCGAAAAAAAACGCCGCCCCCGCGAAACCGCGGGGGCGGCGTGAAAAAAGCGGTTTATTCTTTTTCCTCGGCGGGCGGGCGTTTCACGAAAACCCGCATCTTTTCGATGCAATGGTCTTTCACCGAAAGCACGTCTATGATGAGCTGATCGGTTTCCACGCGCGCCATGGTGCCGTCGTCCGGCACGTCGCCCGAAACGGCGATGACATAGCCGCCGAAAGTTTCGCAGTCCTCCGCCGCGTCGCCTTTGAGTTCCACGCCGAGCGCGCTTTCCACCTCGTCGAGCGGGGCGGGGCCGCTGATCTCCCACGTGTCTTTGCCGGTGTTTTCGATGGTGTATTCGCATTCCTCGCCCTTTTCCGTGAGTTCGCCCACGAGCAGCTCCACAAGATCGTGAATGGTGATGATGCCGCTCATGCCGCCGTATTCGTCCACCACCACGGCGAAATATTCGCGGGAAGTGCGCATTTTTTGGAAAAGCGCGTCCGCGGGCATGCTTTCCGCCACGAACATCGCGCTCTTCACGGCGTGGCGCATCACGTTTTTGCGGGACTTGTCGTCCAGGCGGAAGTAGATTTTCGTGTTGAGCACGCCGATCACGTCGTCCGCATCCTTGCCGCACACGGGGAAATAGGAATGGCGGCCGGAGCGGATGCGCTCCTTCCACTGCTCGTCGTTTTCGTTCATGAACAGCAGGTCGGCGTCCTTGCGGTGTGTGCATTCCTCGCCCGCGGTGGTTTCCTTGAATTCAAACACGTTGCGGATAAAGGCGTTTTCGCTGGCCTCTATCGAGCCTTTCTCGCTGCCCGCCTCCGCCATGAGCAGGATCTCTTCCTCGGTCACCTGCTCGTCGTCCTCGTCGGGCTTGATGCCGAAAAGACGGAGGATGCCGTTCACCGAAACGGTGAGCAGCCATACCAGCGGCGCGAAGAGGATGGAAACGAAGCGCAGCATCCCCGACATGCCGAGCGCCATCTTCTCGGCGCGGCGCATGGCTATGCGCTTGGGGATGAGTTCGCCGAAAACGATGTTGAAATACGAGAGCACGAAGGTGATGAGGATCATGCAGATGGTTTTGAGCGCCGCCTGCGAGAGAGGCACGCCCGCGTTGTAGAGAGCCTCGGCGAGGGGCTGGGCGAAGTTATCGGCCGCGAACGCGCTGCCGAGCAGCCCCGCGAGGGTGATCGCCACCTGGATGGTGGAGAGGAATTTGGAGGGCTGCGAAGTCAGCCGCGTGAGCCGTTTCGCCCGCCTGTCGCCCTTTTCCGCCATCTTGTGCAGTTTGGTTTCGTTGGTGGAGATCACCGCGATCTCCGCGCTGGCGAACACCGCGTTCAAAAAAATGAGTACGATTTGTAAAACGATTGCGCCTACCATATAAAGTTTATTTCTCCGAAAAAAATTTAAAAGGCGAAAAGGCACAGCCCGTTCCCTTCGGGGAACAAGCTATGCCTCGTGTTTTTGATATGAAGATCTGCCGCGCGCCGCCGACTTCGGGGCTTTTCCGAGGGTTGCGCGCCGCTACTTCGGTCCTCTTCCAAAATATCCGCCCTCATGAATTGATGCAAACAGTGTATCATATCTGCGGGCGGATGTCAAACGAAAAAGGCGGATAAAACACTTTACATTTGACTTTTTCCGTGCTATAATGCAAACTGAGAAACGATAGGGTGAGCGGAAAGGCAATATTCCGCCTGCCGCCCCGCACCGCGGAGGAGCGTTCGTTTTTCCGCCGGGAACGCCCCGGCGCGGAGTGTACGGAAAAAATTATTTTATATAGGAGAAAGAAAATGACAAGCAACAAAAAAGTATTGGCGTTTATCGAAGAAACCAAGGCTTTGTGCGACCCCAAAGAAGTCGTTTGGGTGGACGGCAGCGAAGCGCAGCTCGAAGCGTTCAGAAAGCAGGCTGTCGAAGAGGGTATTCTGATCAAACTCAACCAGGATCTTCTTCCGGGGTGCTATCTGCACCGCACCACGCAGAACGACGTTGCGCGTGTGGAAGGCAGAACGTATATCTGCTCCAAGAATAAGGACGATTCTTCGCCCATCAACAACTGGATGGAATCGGGCGAAGCGTACGATATGCTCAAAAAACTCTTCAAGGGATGCATGAAGGGCAGAACGCTCTACGTCATTCCCTATTCGATGGGCGCGGTCGGCTCCAAGTTCTCCAAGATCGGCATCGAGCTTACCGACTCCATCTACGTCGTGCTCAACATGGCCATCTTGTCGAGGGTGGGCCGGAAAGTGCTCGACGTGCTCGGCGACGGCGACTTCGTGAAAGGCCTGCACTCCTATGCGGAACTTTCCGAAGAGAAGAGATACATCTGCCACTTCCCCGAGGACGACACGATTATTTCCATCAACTCCAACTACGGCGGCAACGTGCTGCTCGGCAAGAAGTGCTTCGCGCTGCGCATCGCTTCCTACCTCGGCAAAACCGAAGGCTGGATGGCGGAGCACATGCTCATTCTGGGCGTGGAATATCCCAACGGCGAAACGAAGTACATCGCGGCGGCTTTCCCGTCTGCCTGCGGCAAAACCAACCTCGCCATGCTCATTCCGCCCGAAGTGTATAAGAAGAAGGGCTACAAAGTCTGGTGCGTGGGCGACGACATCGCCTGGATCCGCGTGGGCGCGGACGGCAGACTGTACGCCGTGAACCCCGAAAACGGTTTCTTCGGCGTTGCGCCCGGAACCAACGAAAAATCCAACCCCAACGCGCTGCACACCACGCAGAAGAACACCATCTTCACCAACGTGGCGTACAATGCGGATAACGGCACCGTGTGGTGGGAAGGGCTCGACAAGAATCCCCCGAAGAACGGCATCGACTGGAAGGGCAATCCCTGGAACGGCGATATGAAGGACGCGGAAGGCAAACCCGTGAAGGGCGCGCACCCGAACAGCCGTTTCACCGCTCCCGCGGTCAACTGCCCCTGCCTGTCCAAGGAATTTGAAAATCCGGACGGCGTGCCCCTGTCCGCCATCGTGTTCGGCGGCAGAAGGGCGAAGACGGCTCCGCTGGTGTATCAGTCCACTTCCTGGAACAACGGCGTGTTCGTAGGCTCCTCGATGGCGAGCGAAACGACGGCTGCGGCCACGGGCGCGGTCGGCGTGGTCAGAAGGGACCCGATGGCGATGCGTCCGTTCGTGGGATACAATATGGGCGATTACTTCGCGCACTGGATCGAAATGGGCAAGAAGGTGAAGAACCCGCCCAAAATCTTCAACGTCAACTGGTTCAGAACGGACGATGAAGGCCACTTCATCTGGCCGGGCTTCGGCGACAATATGAGGGTGCTCGAATGGATCCTCGCGCGCTGCGAAGACAAGGTGGACGCGGTGGAAACCCCGATCGGCTACGTTCCGAAGGCGGAGGACATCAACATCGAAGGGCTGGACGGCATCACTGTGGACACGGTGAAGGGTCTGCTCGAAATCGACAAGAACACCTGGAAAGAAGAGGCGGACGGCATCGAGAAATTCTACGGCGAACTCACCAGAGTGCCGCAGGAACTCAAAGACGAACTCGCCGCCCTCAAAAAGAGACTGGATGCGTAAAAAGCATTTGCCGGCGAACGGCAGTAAAAAGCGCCTTGCGGGAATTCCGCAAGGCGCTTTCTTTTATGGATAAACGGCGGCGCATCGTTTCGATGCGCCGCCGTTTGTTCAGCCGTTTTTATTTTTTATCTTCTTTTATCCGTTCGCCCAACAGGGATTCGGGCGTTTCGTCCAGAAATTCGCAGATGCGCAGAAACGTATCGAAATCGGGTTCGTTGATGCCGTTTATCCAACGGCTTACCGTTTGCTGCGATACGTGCAGGGCAGTTGCAAGTTTTTGCTGCGAAAGCCCCAGCTGGGCGAGCGTGTCTTTTAAATTTTTTCCGAAATTCGTCATAAATGCACCCTTTTGCAAAAGTATATAATAAAACCGCGCAGAAACGATTGACCCACACGTTTTGCGTGTGATAAAATACACGTAAAAAGTGTATGCAAAAACGGGATTTATATGGAAATTTCGGAAAAAGCCAAAAAAAGATTTGCAAGGATTTGCAGAAGAATAGAAATGTTGCGGTGTCTGAAAGGGGTTTCCTGTAAGGAGGCGGCAAAGGGGAGCGGGGTGAGCGAAAAGTTTTTTCAAAAGATAGCGGACGGGGAATATTGCGTTGTTCCCGAATCCGTACTTTTTTTATTGTCGGTATATTTCGAGGTGAGTTTCGATTATCTGATAGGAAAAAACCGCCCCGCGGATTGAAACTCCGCGGGGCGGGGGTGTTTATATCGCGTTTTATATCCGGATAAAACTTATTTCAGCAGGCTTTCCGCCGTTTCGGCGATGTGTTCCGCAGTGAAGCCGTAGTGTTTGAAAAGTTCTCCCGCGGGGGCGGAGGCGCCGAAACTTTCCATACCGATCACCTTGCCGTCCAGCCCGGCATATTTATACCAGCCGAGGGGCGAGCCGGCTTCCACGCACACCCGCGCGCGCACCGCGGCGGGCAGAACGCACTGTTGATATTCCGCGCTCTGCCTTTCAAAAATTTCCGTGCACGGCATGGAAATCACCCGCGCGTTCACGCCTTTTTCGCGCAGCGCCGCCTGCGCCTGCAAACAGGGGGCAACCTCGCTCCCGCTCGCGATGAGCAGCACTTCGGGCGCGCCTTCGCAGTCCGAAAGCACATACCCGCCTTTAAGCGCCGCCTTGCCCGAACCCTCGCACAGCGGCAGGGTCTGGCGGGAGAGGATGAGGCAGGTGGGGTTTTTCGCGGAGAGCGCGCTCTCCCACGCCGCCGCCGTTTCCCGCGCGTCCGCGGGGCGGAACACGTCCACGCCCGGCGTGGCGCGCAGCGCCGTAAGGTGTTCCACGGGCTGGTGCGTGGGACCGTCCTCGCCAACGCCGATGGAATCGTGCGTGAAGATATAAATCACGGGCAGTTTCATCAGCGCGGACATACGCAGCGACGCTTTCAGATAATCGCTGAACACGAAGAACGTGGCGCAGTAGCTCACGAACCCGCCGTGCAGGGTGATGCCGTTCGCAATCGCCGCCATCGCCTGTTCGCGCACGCCGAAGTGAATGTTTTTCCCCGTGCGCTCGGTGGGGGAGAAATACCCGCCGTTTTTGATCACGCTCTTGTTCGAGGGGCCGAGATCTGCCGAGCCGCCGAAGAAAGCGGGAATCTTTTCCGCCAGGCGGTTGAGCACCGCCGAACTCGCCGAACGCGTGGCGTCCGCCTTGTCGAAGGCGTATAAACTTTCATCGTTCGCGAAATCGTACAATTCGCCGTTTATCCGCTTTTCAAACGCCGCCGCCTCCGCGGGATACGCCGCCTTGTAGCGGGCGAACAGCTCCTTCCAGCTTTCGCTGATCTTCTTTCCGCGCGCAACCGCCCGCCGCGTGTGTCGCAGCACGGCTTTTGGCACTTCAAAGCCCTCGCATTCCCAGCCGAGCGCCTCTTTCAGGCGTTTGAGGTTTTCCGCGCCGAGGGGGGCACCGTGGCAGTCCGCCGTGCCCGCGAGGGGGGAGCCGTAGCCGATCACCGACCTGCAGATGATGAGGGAGGGCTTTTCCTTTTCGGCTTTCGCGCGGCGTGTGGCGCGCAGAATGGCGGAAACGTCGTTGATGTCCGCCACGCGCAGCACCTGCCAGCCGAGCGCCTCGTGCCGTTTGGCAACGTCCTCGGTGAACGCCGCGCCCGTGTCGCCCTCGATGGTGATGTTGTTGGAATCGTAATACACGATGAGTTTGCCGAGTTTGTTCGTGCCCGCGAAGGAAGCCGCCTCGTTTTCCATCCCTTCCTGCATACAGCCGTCGCCGCAGAGCACGTAGGTATAATGGTCGGTGAGGGGGAAGCCTTCCTTATTGAACTCCGCCGCCATGCGGGCTTCCGCCATCGCCATACCCACGGCGGTGGCAATGCCCTGCCCGAGCGGGCCGGTGGAAGTTTCCACGCCCGGCGTTTCGCGGTATTCGGGGTGCCCGGGCGTTCTGGAACCGAACTGGCGGAAGGAGGCGATTTCGCTTTCCGTCAGCCCGAAACCGTAAAGGTACAAAAGGGAATAGAGCAGCATGGAACCGTGCCCCGCGGACAGCACGAAACGGTCCCTGTCGTAAAAGGAAGGATCTTTGGGATCGTACTTCATAATGTCGTTATAGAGCGCGTATCCGAGCGGCGCGGCGCCCAGCGGAAGGCCGGGGTGGCCGGATTTCGCTTTTTCCACTGCCTCCGCGGAAAGCACGCGGACGGCGTTTACGGTTTGCTGACGAATTTGCATAATTTCTCCTTTTTTTCTCCGCGGCGGGTATAATTCCCGCGCGGAAACCTATATTATTTTCATTGTAATATACTTTTTGCTTTTTTTCAAGTCTATTTCAAGGAATTTTTGATTTATTATAAGCAAAAGCCCGTTTTCGGGAAAATATCGGGCGGGAATTTACGCCATTTATTTGTCTTTTCTTTCGGGATTTGCTATAATAAAAGAAAATTATTTCCGGGTTTACGTTTGTTATGGAAAAAAAGCAGTTTGTGAAAGAAGTTGCGGACATCAACGAAGATTTCGCCCAATGGTACACCGACGTAGTCGTAAAGACCGAACTCGTGGATTACGGCCCCGTGAAGGGCACTATGGTCATCCGCCCGTACGGCTATGCGATCTGGGAAAATATTCAGCGCGAACTGGATAAGCGTTTCAAGGCGCTCGGCGTGAAAAACGCCTATTTCCCCATGCTCATCCCCGAAAGTTATTTAAAGCGGGAGGCCGAGCACGTGGAGGGCTTTGCGCCCGAAGTCGCTGTGGTTACCTACGCGGGCGGCTCGGAATTGCAGGAAAAACTGGTTATCCGCCCGACGAGCGAAACCATCATCTGCGAAATGTATGCCAAGTGGATGCAGAGTTACCGCGATCTGCCCATCATAATCAATCAGTGGGCGAACGTGATGCGGTGGGAAAAGACCACCCGCCCGTTTTTGAGGACGAGCGAATTTTTGTGGCAGGAAGGCCACACCGTGCACGCCACCGAAGAGGAGGCGATGGAAGAAACCATCCGCATGCTGGGCGTTTACAAGGAATTTGCCGAAAACGTGCTCGCCATTCCCGTACTGACGGGCAGAAAGACCGAAAAGGAAAAGTTCGCGGGGGCGGTTGCCACCTTCGGGATGGAGGCGATGACGCTGGACGGCAAGAGTTTGCAGGCGGGCACTTCGCACTATCTCGGGCAGAACTTCGCCAAGGCGTTCGATATGCAGTTTCTCGATAAAGACGGCGTGAGAAAATACGGTTATTCCACGTCGTGGGGCACATCCACCCGCATGATCGGCGCGCTCATCATGGCGCACGGCGACGAGCGCGGGCTGGTGCTGCCCCCCAAAGTGGCGCCCGTGCAGGTCGTCATCGTGCCGGTCGCGGCGCACAAGGGCGGCGTTACGGAAAAGGCGGAAGCGCTCAACGCCGCGCTGCTGAAAGAGGAAGTCCGTTCGGAAATCGACAACCGCGACGCCAGCCCCGGCTGGAAGTTCAACGAATGGGAGATGAAGGGGGTGCCCGTGCGCGTGGAGATCGGCCCGCGCGACATCGAGAAAAACCAGATCGCCGTGTTCCGCCGCGACACGCTGGAAAAAACCTTCCTGCCCTTCGACGGCGCGGCGGGCGCGCTGAAAGACCTCCTCGGCGAAATCCAGAAGAACATGCTGGAAAAATCGCGTAAAAACCGCGACGGGCGCATCGTGTACGCGGAAAACATCGAAGAACTGCTTGCCGGCGTGGAAGGGAAAAATTTCGTGAAAGCCGGCTGGTGCGGCTGCCGCGAATGCGAAGATAAAATCAAGGAAAAAACCGCCGCCACGGCGCGCGTTATCGTCGAAGGAGAAAAGAGCGAAACCTGCGCGGCGTGCGGCAAAAAGGCAAAACATACGGTGATTTTCGCGCGGGCGTATTAAAAGCCGGCGGCGTCGCCGAAAAGGGATCATGGATACGATTATTCTCCAAAAAGGCAACGAATTGCTGCAATTCATCTATGAGGACGGCACCACCGTCGTCATTTACGCGTGGCAGGCGATCGTCATTTTGTGCGTATGCGCGGCGGTCGCCGTCGCCCTGTACGTGCTGATGGGGCTCGGGCTGATGAAGATGGCGGCGAACAACGGCGTGAAACTCGGCTGGCTGGGGTTCGTGCCTTTCGCGCGATACTTCATCGCCGGCAGGGTGGCGGGGCATACCCGTCTGTTCGGGAAAAAGATGAAGAACGCCGGCTTCTGGCTGGCGATCGTCTCCGGCGTGTTTTTCGCGTTCAACGCCGCGAGTCTGTATTATCAGTACTATCCGCTGGGGTACGCCTTTTTCGGCGGGGACATCGTGGAGTTTTTCTACACGCAGAGCGGCATGGCGTATTCCAGCCCTATATTGGAGGATTTTTCCTATTATCCCGCCGTGGAAGTCTATCTGAACGTTTGGGCGTGGGTGGCGTTCCCCGTGCAGATCGCGCAGCTTTTCTTCTTCGTGCTCACCTTCATGCAGCTGTTCAAGAAATTCAACCCGCGCAACTATTTCACCTTTACGCTGCTTTCCTTTTTCGGGGAACTCCTCGGCATTTCGCTGGCGGGGGCGTTCGTCTTTTCCCAGCGCAACAGGACGGCGGTCAATTACAACGACTATCTCAAAGAGCAGTATATGCGCATGCAGGGCATGTACTTCCCCCC
>CALVZR010000021.1 GCA_944372565.1 uncultured Clostridia bacterium
AGCGTATCGAAGTGGTCATAACGGGCCTGACTCGAAATCAGGTAGCCTTAACGGGCTCGTGAGTTCGAATCTCACCGCTTCCGCCAAAAAAAGGCACGCCCTTTCGGGGCGTGTTCTTTTTTTGCGAGAAACTCGGGGGTTACGGACTTGGGCGGGGGTGGTTTTCCGCGTCCCCGCGCAAAAGTTGTATATGCCGCAAAAGACGCAATTTTTCCTCTCCTGTCGTTAATCCGGTTTCCGTATTTGGAAAACTTATAGAATGTTTACCGAAAAATGAACGTTGCGGTGGAAAGATATTCCAAAGGGAAATCGATTTTCAGTTTGTTTCCGTTCTGCACGAAGGCGATTTTTTCTTTCGCCCCGCTTTGCCTGTCGACGGCGTAAATTTCCTTTACCGGAACATTTACGGCAGTCAGCTCGATTTGAGAAAAATTCTCCACCGTGCCGTTGACGATCATCAGCGCGCGCCCGTAAGCGCCCTTGTAAAAATAGCAGCATACGCCCGCATGCCCGCTCATTATCGTTTCGCGCCCCTCTTCTTCCAGAACGCTTTGCAAAATCCCCGTCCGCGTGGGGTTGAACTGCTCGCCTTCAAAATAATTCATCACATAGGGATTGAGCAGGAAATTCTTTCCCCGCGCAATGCCGTTTCCGAAAAAGTTCTGCGCGTTGTCGAACGTTTCGCTTAAAATCTCCGCGCCTTCGCCGTATTCGATCTTCACATAATCTCCCGCTTTGCCGAAACTGCTCGCGCGGCGGTTTTTCATGCCGCACACCCTCCCCTTTGCCTGTTCGTAGGAAAGCAGGGTCGTTTCGTAGGGAATGCGCTCCGCGCTTTTTGCAAAAATCAGACTGCCCAGCCCGCGCTTTACCAGGCGGAGCGCCGCCCCGCCTTCCAGCAACACGAAATTATTTGCGAAAAGGTCTTTCAGCTGTTCATCCGAAAAATTATCCGCCGCGCCGCCGAACAGCGCCACCGTCTGATTGTAAAATTTCTTTTCCTTCGTGTATTTACAGGCGATGCCGAAAGAGGCGAGATACGCCCCCGCAAAAAATTCATCCGGGCGGAAATCTTCAAAGACGGCGATTTCGCGGCGGTTGTAAACCGTGCGCTCGTCGACGGGCAGCAGCACGCCCGTCAGATCGGAAAAGCGAATCCCCAGCGAGAGCACGCCGTTGAGATAAGGCGTGATGCTTTTTACCGCCTCCCCGTACCCGAACTCGGGAATGGTACCGTTCCCGACGAAATCGTAGATATCGTACGTCATCCCGCTTAAAACGAGGGGAATCGCGCTTTCCACCTGGAATCGCAAAAATCTGGCGTCTTTGATAAACGTGGAAAATGCGCCGTTTTCCAGTTCGGGATAAATCAGGCTGTCCTCGGGCAAAAAGGTACGCACCGCCATGGACGTGCGGTTGAAAAGAAAGAGATAGTCCTTTCCCGTCGTTTCCACATAACACGGCAGGTGAATGCGGTGGATCTTCTCTTTTCCCTGTGCGAGACCTTCCGCGATCGCCGTCCAGTCGCGCGCTTCCATCGCGTGGCTTTCCGCAGTGCTGCTCATCACCCCCACCCGCGCCCCCGTTCCCGCGGCTTTTACCGTATTTCCGAGAAATGCGGCAAAATCCGACATCGTTTCGCGGCTGACGTCCAGCCAGGCGCGCTGCGCCGCCTCGTCTGCGTTTTTCCCGAACAGCTTTTCCCGGAATTCTTCCCGCGTATAATTCGTTCCGAGTTTTTCGTTGTACCGTTTCATATGCAGGGGACAAAAGCATCCCCCGTATTCCAGCCCGCCGTGATTGTGCAGGCGGAAATCGTCCTCCACCCAAACGACTTCGGGCCGCAGCGTCTGCAAAAGATAAGTGTAAAAGTCCGCAAAATATTTCCGCCAGTTTTCATCGAGCGGACATGCCACCATCGTGCATTTTTTGCCGTTGAAATCCTCCATGGTGATAAAATCCTGCCCCGGTTTCAGCGTGCGGCAGCGGTCGAGATGCCCCGCTTCCATCCACGGATTGAGGCTGACGGAAATGCCGTTCTCCGTAAATCTGCGTTTTGCGCGGAGCATGGTTTCCACCCACGGCGCGGCTTCTTCCTTTGTCATGTGCCCCACGTTGTACTCTTCGCTGTTGATAAACAGCATCACGTTGCGAAAGCCGTATGTTTTGCAAAATTGCACCGCGTTTTCGATGCGCTCTTCCTCGTACAGCCCCGGCACGAACTGTATCCTGAGACAATGTAAAAATTCCATATGAAGAAATTATATATCAGAAAAGTCCCCTTGGCTTTACAAAATTATGTAATCTTTTTGCATTTAAGGACATAAGCCGCCCGCTTCTGCGTCTGCCCCGCATCGGGCTCGGATCTGCCGATTCCGACGTATGTTTTTCCGGTATTTTAAATCGGTTCAAAGAAAACCGTGCAAGCGGTCCACGGCAGAATTTCAGGCAGAGTGAACTCTGTCGTTTTTCCGTTCCTGCCGGTTTCCAGAATCTGCTCCTTCCCGTATTCGTCGCAAAAAACAGCCTTTCCCGCCGCGGGATTTCTCACTTCGATGCGCGCGTTTTTCTGCCGCTCGATGGTCGTGTTCGCAAAGGTAACGGAATGGATGCGCCCCTGCTCGTCTTCCGCGGGCAGCAGCATCAATCTGTTTTTGGAAACGATCCTGCACGGCAGACCGCCGAGAAGTCCGATCGCGGCGTCGATCTGCCGTTTTTTATCGAACGTGAGGATGTTATCCTCCTGCCGGTATCCTTGCACGAACCATTTTCCGCCGGCCTTCGTATCGAAGATCACCGCCGCGGCTTTGCCGCAAAGTTCGCTCGACGCGTAAAGGGGGTTGTTCGCCGCATAGATTGAAAGAACTTCCATGTTCTCCCCTTCCAGATAATGGTTTACGTTGACGAAAAGCGACTGCCCCCAGCCGTCGTCTTTCAAAGAAGCGTTCGCGGGGTGATCGGTATATTTTTCGTAGAAGGGAAAAGCGTTTTCCACAGGGTGCGCGTGCACGCCGAACAAATTCCGATATCCCCTCTTTTCCAAAATTTCGAGCGCCCTGCCCGTCGTTACGACAAAAGAGCCCGCCAGTTCGGTTATTTCGCTTTCCGTAAGCGTTTCGGCGTATTCTCCGGCGAGATATCGGATGGCGCCGCGCGGATGCGCATAGGTAACGGGGATGCCGAGATAGTTGTATCCGTGGCCTGTTTTCCACGGCTCGAACATCCATTCTTTTTCCTTCGTCGCCCAGAATTTTTCCGGCACGACGGCGCGAAGTCCGCCCTTGACGCACCCCGCGTTCGCTTTGACGAGCTTATCC
>CALVZR010000022.1 GCA_944372565.1 uncultured Clostridia bacterium
CTTTTTATCTCCCGCGCGGCGGATGGAAAGCTCCCCGCCGAACGGCGCGGGGTTGCGCTTGGGGCGCTTGCCGCCCACCAGAATTTCGCTGCGCGCGCCCTCGGGCGTGAAATCGTGCACCATCCACGCGCCGCCGTCCTTATAGAGCACGACCTGCTTTGCGGATACGATCTGCGATTTGATGCAGATGTCGCACGTCCGCGCGGAACCGACGGAAATTTCCTCGCGGGATTCGGCGTCGAAAAAGCGGAAGAGCTCGCCTTCCTGGATTTTCAGTATCAAGTTGTCCCGCGCAGTCCTCGCCATAATATACTCCTTTTCTTTATGCGTTCTCCGCTTCGAGCGCCTTTCTGTCTATCTTGCCGATGAGGCTGACGGGGAGTTTCTCCCGCACGACGATCTCTTTGGGCACCGCGTAGGAAATGAGTTTTTCCCTGCACACCCGATCGATCTCGCGCACGAGCTCCTCCGCGTTTCCTTCCGCCTCCACGTAAAGTTTCACGCGCTGGCCCTTCACGCCGTCGCGAACGCCCACGGCGCACGCCTTTTTCACCCCCGCTACCTGCCGCGCCGCCTCTTCCACTTCGGAAGGATACACGGGCACGCCGCTCACTTTGATCATATTCTTGATGCGCTGTTTGAAGAACAGAAATCCGTCCTCGTCCAGATATCCGTAATCCCCCGTTTTCAGCCATTTCACGCCGCCGATCTCCTCGAAGGGATCGGCGCCGTCCTCCAGATAGCCCAGCATAAACTGCGGCGTGGAAAGGTAGATCTCCCCCACTTCGCCCGCGGGCAGGAATTTGCCGTCCTTTACGACGGCGATCTTCGTATCGCTCAGCGGATAGCCGATGGAACCCGCCTTGTTGTGCCGCGCGGTGTTCACCACGCACACGGTAACCGTTTCGGTCAGCCCGTAGCCCTCGTACAGCCGCGCGGGCGAACCGCCGCGGCGCAGAACTTCGTTAAAGCGGGAAATGAGCTCTTCCCCCGCGCTGTCGCCCCCCACGAACGCGTCCTTGATGTGCGAAAGATCGGCGTTCACGAATTTCTTTTCGCCGAGCAGTTTGAGATACATCGTGGGCACGCCCGTCAGAATGTTCGCCCTTTCCTTCACGATCTGTTTCGCCGCGCTCTTTGCGGAGAACTTCGCGCACATAATATTGGTTTTCCGCATCATCATACACATATGCATATTGATGCACAGCCCGAACCCGTGGAAGATGGGCAGCACGTTGTAGAGCGCGCGGTATTCCCCGATATCGTAGCGGAGAAATTCGGGAGCTTTCGCGCAGAGCAGGTTGAAGGTATAATTGCCGTGCAGAATGATCTTCGGATTCCCCGTCGTCCCGCCGCTGGCAAGGCATACCGCGGCTTTCCCGCAAGGGAATGCCGCGGCGGGCGCAAAGGCGCCGCGCGCCCGCCGCACGAGCAGGCTTTCCAGCTTTTTGCGCGCCGTGCGGCGCTTTGAAGCGAGGCGGTAATACGCTTTTGCCGCCGCTCCCATAAAGCGGGAATTATCGCTTTCCAGCACCGCGAGATCCTCGGGCGCCGCGAACGCGGGATAGGAATCGTACACGACGAGCAGCTTGCTCTTTGTTTTTGCCG
This sequence comes from uncultured Clostridia bacterium, assembly GCA_944372565.1. GTDB lineage: Bacteria > Bacillota > Clostridia > Christensenellales > Borkfalkiaceae > UMGS775. Next base: position 1,609 of record CALVZR010000022.1, read on the forward strand.
CGCTTTCCAGCAGTTTTGCGGGCGGAAGATAGGGGTGCGCAAGGTTGACAGCAGCACCCAGCTTGTTCGCCGCGTAAAACGCGAGGAGCGCAGACGGGGCGTTTGGCATGCACAGCGTGATCGTATCCCCCGCGCCAAGTTTATATTCGCGGGCGAAATTTTCCGCCAGCACGTCGATCAGATAAAACACCTTTTCAAAGGAAAGTTTGCGCCCGTAAAAGGACACGGCGGTCCTGTTCGTTCCGCCTGAAAGGTTTTTCTTCACCGCGTCGTACATCGACCACTGCGGCTGAACGGTATATTTTTCCATCGTTTCCTCTTTTTCAGAAAATAAAATCGATTATGCCGCCCAGCGCGATCAGCGCGGGCAGGGCGACGAGCTGGCCCAGATAAAAGAGCGCGGCGTGCCTGCCGATAAAGCAAAAACCCGCGTTCCACGCGCCGTCGAGCGGCTTTAAGGCGTTTTTCGCAAACGTGTGATAGATCCCCCGCCCGACAAGGCTCCCCGCGAGCACGATCGCGCCCCACGGCAGCAACGGGAAATAATCCGCCGTGCCGGCATAAGCGGAGTTTTTCGTTTCCACGAAGATGCCCGTGATGAGATCGGCCGTATGATCGCCCGATGCGGGCACCGTGCTCACGAGGTGCAGCCCTTCCTTCACGCCGAGATATCCCCACTGCGAAAAGAACGCGAAGAGCAGCGCCAGCCCGCAAAGCCCCGGAAGAAAGCGGGCGAAAGGTTCCGCCGCCTCCCGCTTTTTATTGTCCTTTATCAGAAGCAGGGCGAGGGACGCCGCCCCGTCGAGCAAAGCGAACGCCAGCACGGAGGAGGCGAGCATGTGGAACACGCCGAAGATCACGGTAAATCCGCCGAATCCCGCCGCATCGAGCACCGCGCAGGCGACGTTGATGAGCACCGCCACCGCCGCCAGCGGCACGAAACGGAAGAAATTGTTTTTCGAGAGCGTGCAACTCACCCCGCAAAGGGCGAAAAACATGCACCGCACGATAAAACGGCAGCTTTCGATAAACGCGCTTTCGTCGAACAGTTCGGCAAAGGCGTAGCTGGTTTCGAAAACGCCCGTGCCCAAAACGTTGTTTACGTACGGGGCAACGTACGAAATGCAGAACATGAAATGATCGAGGATCATCAGCACCACGCACAAACCGCGCAGGAAATCGAGCTCCCAGAACCGCTCCTTCTTTTTCGCAAACCGATTGAGTTGTTTTGAGAGCGCGCCCTGCACGGGGCGCTCTTCCGCCGCGTATTTCACGAAAACATTATACCATGCCGGCAGAAATTTTGCAACGAACGGCTTTTTGTTTTTTCTTTTTCGGCATTATTTTATAAAAAAGATTGCATTTCCCCGCCGTTTTTTATATACTTTAAAATAAGCGGGCGGCGGGACCCGCAAAACAAGAGGCATTTTATGGAAAGAAAAATCAACATCGGGCTGTTTATCGATACATATTTCCCCATGGTGGACGGCGTGATCCGCGTGGTGGACAACTACGCCGCCCTCCTTTCTCAATATCCGAACGTCAGCGTAACCGTGTTCGCGCCCAGGGAACGGGGCGCAAAGGACGGGGACTTTCTTTATAAGATCGTGCGTTGCCCGAGCTTGCGCATCTTTTTTCTCGACTACGTGCTCCCCCTGCCCGCGCTGGGACGGAAATTCAAAAAGGCATTGGAGGATGCGCGGCTCGACATCGTGCACGTCCATTCCCCCTTCCCCATCGGGCAGACGGCGGCGGCATACGCGAAAAAGCACGGCATCCCCCTCATTTCCACCTTTCACTCGCAGTATAAAAAGGATTTCAAGATGGTGGTGAAAACCGAATGGATGAGCAATCTGCTCGTGAAATACATTATGCGCGCCTTCAATAAATCCGACCTTCTGCTCTCCATGAACCCCTCCACCGCCGCCACCGTGCGGGAATACGGCTATAAAGGCAAAATCGAGCTGCTGCCCAACGGAACGCACATGAAAGCCGAAGACGCCTCCCCCGCGCTCGTTTCCCAAGTGAACGAAAAATACAGGGATACCCCCTCGCAGAAACTGCTTTTAAGCGTGGGACGGCTGTATAATCTGAAAAATCTCGATTTCATCATCGACTGCTGCGCCGAACTTTCCCGCCGCGGGTTCGATTACAAGATGCTCTTCGTAGGCGACGGGCAGGACGAGGAAAAACTGAAATTCCAGACCAGAAAGCTGGGGCTGGAAGAAAAGGTGCTCTTCCTCGGCAAGTTGACGGGCACCGCCGAACTCGCCGCATACTATAAGGCGGCGGATCTGTTCGTGTTCCCCTCCACCTACGATACCGACGGGCTGGTGAAAAACGAGGCGGCGGCGTTTTACACGCCCACCCTGTTTTCGGAAGGCGCGCTCACGGCGAGCTCCTGCACGGACGGCGTGAACGGCTATATCGCCCCCCTCGAGATCGGGGCGTTTTCCGATAAGATCGAGGCGATTTTCCGCGACGCGGCGCTGTATCAATCGGTATGCGAAAACGCGCACCGCTCCTTGTATTTCCACTGGACGGACGTGGTGAAAAAACTGATGGAAATTTACCAGACCGCGCTCGGCCGCCCCTCCGCCGAAAAGGAACGCGCCGCGAACTGAACGGCGCAAAAAAAACAAAACGCCGAATTGAAACGCGCGAAATCAAAACGACAAACAAAAACGCGCGAAAATAAAAGGCCTCCCGCCGCAGATTGCGGCGGGAGGCTTCTTTTTTCGCTCCGCGCGGGAAAAATCGTTATTCTTCCGCCCCGCGCTCTTTCACTTCCGCCACGGGGAGTTTCTGCGCCGCGAACACCCCTTCCACGAGCGGCGCGGGCGGGCGGCGGGTGAAGAGGGAAACGACGGGCACGCCGATCAGGCTGTACGCGATGGTGATCACGCCGATGGCGGGCGCGGTGAGCACCCCCGCCGCCGCGGGCACGGTGAGCGAAACGATATACAGCGCCGCGGTGATCAGAAGCGTGCCGATAAAGGAAACGTACGCCGCCGCCCTGCTCGCGCGCTTAAAATACAGCCCGTAAACGTAAGGGCCGATGAACGAGCCCGCCAGCACGCCCCAGGAAAGGGACATCAAATTGACGATGGTGGTCGCCCGCCCCGTGGCCTGCTGGAAAAAATCGTTGTAGATCGCGATGCCCGCCGAAACGGCGATGACGATCACCCCCACGATCTTCACCGTGAGGTTGACCGCCTTGTCGCTCGCGTCTTTTTTGAGATAGCCTTTCATGATGTCCACCCCCGCGGAGGAGGCGATGGAAAGGGTGAGCCCGCTCAGCGTGGACATGCTCGCGGAGAGCACGAGCACGGCGATCAGCCCCAAAAGCCCCGCGGGCAGGGTTTTGGCGAGCAGTTCGGGGATGCGCTGATCCACGGGAACGGCGGCGGCGTTATCGAAAATGAGCACCGCGGTACAGCCCACGAGATAGGCGCCCACGCCGATGATGAGGGCGAACGCCGTGGAAACCCACGTCGCCTTTTTAATGGCGGCTTCGTCCTTCACGGTGTGGAATTTATGCACGATCTGCGGCAGCCCCCAGCTCCCGAGCGAGGTGAGCACGACGAGGCAGACGAGCTGCCATATCCCGTCCGCGCCGACGGTCAGCCCCAGTTCGCCGCGCTTGTCCGCGATGTTTTTCAGCCCCTCGATAAAGCCGCCCACCGCCTCGTAGTTGAACACGAAGGCGATCATCACGACCACGCCCACAAGCATCACGATGCCCTGCGCGAAATCGGAAACCGCGGTGGCGAAATACCCGCCGAAGAAGAAATAGATGGCGGTGAGCGCCGCCATGGCGAGCACCACCCAGATGAAATCGATGTTGAACACGCTCTTGAACAAATACCCCAGCCCCGTATAGACGCTCGCGGAATACGGGAGCAGAAACACCACGACGATGAGCGCCGCGAAGAGTTTGAGTTTTTTATCGTCGTAGCGGGCGGCGAAATATTCGGGCATGGTGGAGGTGCCGAGATACACGGTGGCGTTGCGCGTGCGCCTGCCGAGCAGAATCCACGCAAGCATGGCGCCGATAAAGGCGTTCCCCGCGCCGATCCACAGCGAATGGAAGCCGAACGTATAGCCCTGTTCCCCCGCGTAACCGATGAAGATAACCGCCGAAAAGTAGGTGGTGCCGTAGGCGAACGCCGTGATCCACCCGCCCATGCTGCGGTTGCCGAGCAGGGTATCTCCCACCGTTTTGGAGCGCTTGCGCGTGAAGAACGCGATGGCGAGCATCCCCGCCACGTAGAGCGCTAAAATGGCGATTTTCCAGAACAGGTCCCAGTTCATTTTCCTTTTCCTCTCGTAAAAAAATAAATCCCGTTCATTGTATCACACGAACGGGATTTTCGCAAGCGTTTGCCGGCAGTTCAAAAGAGATACCCCACTCCCAGCAAAACCGCCAGAAAAGAAAAATTGACGAGGAAGAACAGCGCGAGATAGCGTTTTACGCTTCCCCCCGTGTTGCGGAAGGTGTTCAGGGTGATCAGGCTCGCCAGCGAGGCGATGGGCGTGCCCAGCCCGCCGATGTTCACCGCGACGAGCAGATTTGCATAATCCGCCGTGAATTTGGAAAGGAGCACCGCGGAGGGCACGTTGCTGATGATCTGGCAGGAAAGCGTGCCGAACAGCAGCGG
>CALVZR010000023.1 GCA_944372565.1 uncultured Clostridia bacterium
TTTTTTTGTTCGATGCGGTCCTCGAACTGCAAAACCGCCTCCGCAATGGATTCGTCCAGGCGGAAAACCTTCTTTTCGGTTTTGATCTCCTGGTTTTCCAGCTTGTTGAGTTTTAAGATGTCGGAAACGAGCACGGTCAGCCGCCGCGAAGCGGAAACGAGCGCGTCGGCATATTTTTCACGGGTCGCCCGATCCACATCCCCTTTGAGCGCCACAGAGTAATTCTGAATGATGGCGAGGGGGGTTTTGAGTTCGTGCGACACGTTGGAAACGAAATCCGCGCCGAGCACCTCGTTTTTGGAAAGTTCCGCCGCCATACGGTTGATGTTTTCCATAATGCGGTCGAATTCGTTATACCGCCCGTAGGAATGGGAAGGTTCCAGCCGCACGGAAAAATCGCCCGAGGCGATGCGTTCGGTCGCTTCGAGGATGCGCTCCACGGGGCGGTTTACCGTGATCTTCCTGCGGATGCCGTCGATGAGGATGCACGCGAAGGAAAAGAACGCAATCACCGTGAGCATGATAAGCGAAATCGCCCCGTTGTTGCCGCCGAAAGATCGGTCCGCCGAGGCATAGACCAAAACGGCGATCATGACGATGACGGCGATGGTGAGAAAAAGCGTTGCCGAGCCGAGCAGGGAAAAAAACTTTTTGGAAGTCTGCGGTTTCATCTGAGCACCGCCTTATATCCCAGCCCGTGCACGGTAACGATTTCGAATCCGTCGCACACGGCGGTTTTTTCGCGCAGTTTGGACATATAAACGTCCACGGTGCGGGAGGTGGCGGAAGAATCGTAATCCCAGAATTCGTCCATCAGCTGCGTGCGCGTGAAGGTGCGTTTGGGGTAGGAGAGCAGTTTGAAAAGCAGGTCGAACTCCCGCACGGTGAGGGGGAGTTCTTCGCCGTTTACGTAGGCGGTGTGCTCGTCCAAATTCATGCGCAGGTTTCCCGCCGTGAGTTCGCGGCTCTGCTCGATGTGCGCCCTTCTGAGCAGCGCGCGCACGCGCAGAAGGAGGATATCCGTATCGAAGGGCTTCACCACGTAATCGTCCGCGCCCGCGGCGTAGCCGCGCTGCTGGGCGGGTTTGTCGTCGAGCGCGGTCATAAAAAGGATGGGGATATTCCCGTCCGTCTGCCGCACGGCCTTTGCGAGCGCATACCCGTCGGTGTGCGGCATCATAATGTCGCTGATCAGCATATCGAAATTTTCTTTTTCCATCGCGCGCAGCGCCTGTTCCCCGTCCTTACAGGAAACGACTTCGTATCCGCCTTGCGAAAGCGCGGAGCAGACCAGTTCGTTGAGCATTTCGTCGTCTTCGGCAACCAGAATTCTGATCATGGCATTCCTCCCCGGATTTCTTTTACGGGTTTATTATAACCCGTTTTCTTTTCCGAAACAATAAAAAAATGTTAAAATTTTGTAAAAGGGGCGTTTTTTTGCGCCGAAACGGCAAAAAAAGCGGCGGACTTGCCTTTTTGCCGTACGGCGGGCGGCGCGGACGGGAAATTTACCGAAAATTTACCGTACCGCTTGCTTTTTGCGCGCGCGTGTGCCATGATAGAAAAAAAGAAAGGCGGCAAAAAGCCGCTTTTGCATTTCATTTCAAAAGGGACGTCCCTTTTTTTGCGGTGAAAACCGCAAAAAAACAGTTGTTTACGGCGGAGAGATTTTTCCGCCGCGGAGATTTACCAAAAGAAGGAGAGATTGAGATGCGCGTGCACAGGCAGGATCTGCTGGAGAACTTTCAGAAAGGGGAAAAACAGAACATTCTCATCGTCGCGGAAGCGTATTATCCGCTCATCGGCGGGGCGACGGTGGTGGCGGACAACCTCGCCAAGGAATACGCGAAAACCTGCAACGTGGCGGTGATTACGGGGGATTGCCGGTACGAGGACAAGGCGGAATATCCCGTAATCCGCTGTACGGGGATAGGGCAGGGGAGCAACGGCACGCTGCCGCTGCCCGCTCTCGACGGGAAATTCAAACGGCTGATGAGAAAACTGCCCATAGACGCGGTGCATATCCATTCGTATTTCGGGCTGGCGAAATTCGCCGTGCGCCTTGCGAAAAAGCGGGGGATCCCCGTCGTCATCCACGGGCATTCGCAGCTTTATAACGAATACATCACCATCGTGCATATGAAATGGCTGGCAAAATTGCTGCATAAGCGCGCGATACGGCTGTTCAACCGCGCGGACGAGGTGCTGGCGGTGAGCGAAACGCTTGCGAATATCTACCGCAGTACGGGGTGCAAAACGCCCGTGCGGGTGATGCGGAACGCCACGGAATTTACTTATCTCGATCATCCCGCGAAGATCGCCGCCGTGCGGGAAAAATACGCCGTTCCGGAGGACAAGCCCCTTCTTCTCTATCTGGGAAGGCTTGCCGCAGAGTGCAAGAACCTCGATTTTTTGCTCGACGCGCTCGCCGCGGCGGCAAACGCGGGCACGGAATACCGTATGCTGTTCGTGGGCGGCGGGCCGGATGCGGCGCGCCTGCAAAACAGGGCGGCGGAACTCGGGCTTTCTGAAAGGACGCTCTTTCTCGGCGACGTGGCGGACAGGGAAGAGCGGGAAGCGCTCTATCAGATGAGCGACTTGTTTTTGTTCCCCTCCGTCAGGGATTCCTCGCCGCTCGTCAAGCACGAGGCGGCGTCGCAGGGTACGCCTATGCTGTGTATTTCGGGCACGTCGGTCAGCGAGGACGTGAAGGACGGCGAGAACGGATTCACCGCGGAAAACAGCGTAGTTGCCTATGCAAAGCGCATCGGGGAGATTTTAAGCGACAAAGAAACGCTGCGCCGCGTGGGGGAAAACGCGCGGGAAACGCTGGGCGTTTCCTGGGAAGTGCCCGCAAAGCAGTGCCTGCATTTATTCGGCAGGCTCGCCGCCCAGCCTCCGCGGCAGAGCGAGAGCGTGTGGAAAAAACTGCGTTCCGCAAAAAAACAGCCGAGCAAATAAAAGACGCGCCCCGAACGGAAGTTCGGGGCTTTTTCGATACGCGCGATTTTGCCGCGCATTGTGTTTTACATTACGAGGCAGATGAAACAGGCGAACACGCAGGCGCACAGCGAGGCGAACAGGCTGATGAAGATGGGCGCGGCGAGGTTTTTGGTTTTCGCCCCCGCGAAATACACCGCCGCCACGTAAAACACCGTTTCGCTGCTGCCGTAAATCACCGAAGCGCACCGCGCGATGTAACTGTCCACGCCGTATGTATTGTAAATTTCCGTGAGCAGGGCGAGCGCCCCGTTCCCCGAAAAGGGTTTCACGAGCACGAGTTTGCTCAGTTCCGGCGGAATGCCGAGCAGGCGGAAGAGCGGCGCGAGAAAGGCGGAAACGGCGTCCGCCGCGCCGCTCGCCTCGAAGAGTTCGGTCAGCACGAAAATGGCGGCGAGATAGGGGAAGAGTTTCACCGCGAAGGGGATTGCCTGTCCCGCGCCCGAAACGAACGCGTCGTAAGGGCGCACTTTTTTGCAAAGCGCGTAGAGAATGATGAAGAGAAAGAGCGCGGGCAGAATGTATTTCATTTCTGTTTCTTCCTTAAAAAGAGTTTCACGAGCAAAATGCCGACAACGGTGGAAACGGCGGTCGCGAGGATGGTGGGCAGGATGATGTCGCTCGGCGAAAGCGAGCCGAGCGAAGTGCGCAGCGCGAGCACCGAGGTGGGCAGCAGCTGGATGCTCGTGGCGTTGATGACGAAAAACATCGCGATCTGATATCCGGTATCCGGAAACTTTTCGAGTTCGGCGATGGATTTGATGCCCATGGGCGTGGTCGCCCCGCTCATTCCCAGCATATTCGCGGAGATGTTGAGCGAAACGTATTCGTTTGCTTTCCCCGGAAGTTCGCCGAACAAAAAGCGGTTGAGAGGTTTGAGCAGACGGGCGAATTTTTCGGTGAGCATACTGCGCTCGGCAAGCTCGAAAATCCCCAACCACACGGCGTAGATCACCGTCATTTTCAAGGTGAGGGAAAGCGCCTTTTCCCCGCCCGCCAGCATAGAGGCGAGCGCGCCGTCCGGGTCGATGAAAAGCAAAACGGCGGTGCATACGGTAAAACCGATCGCGAAAATCACGTTCATAATAAAAGATTATGCTTAAAAATCCCCGTTTATGTTTTACTTTTGGCGCGTAAAATGCTAAAATACTTTAAAGGAAAAAGCAAGGAGTTTCAGTATGAAAGAAAAATACTATATCACGACGCCCATTTACTATCCGAGCGGCAACTGGCATATCGGCCATTGCTACACCACCGTGGTGTGCGACGCCTTCGCGCGCTACAACAGGATGCTGGGCAAGGACGTGTTTTTCTTGACGGGCACCGACGAGCACGGGCAGAAAGTGGAAAAAAAAGCCGCGGAAGCCGGCGTTACCCCCCTCGAATTCATCGATCCGCTGGTGGCGGAACTCAAAGAGATCTGGAAGGCGCTCGATATCAACTATTCCAAATTCATCCGCACTACGGACGAAGAGCACGTGAAGGCCGTGCAGAAAATTTTCAAACAGCTCTACGACAAGGGCGAAATTTACAAAGCGGAATATTCGGGATGGTACTGCACCCCCTGCGAGGCGTTCTGGACGGAAACCCAGCTCAAAGACGGCAAGTGCCCGGACTGCGGCAGGGAAGTTACCCTCGAAAAGGAGGAAAGTTACTTTTTCCGCCTCTCCAAATACGCGGATAAGATTATCAAACTCTACGAGGACAACCCCGAATTTTTACAGCCCAAATCCCGTATGAACGAAATGATCAACAACTTCTTAAAACCGGGATTGCAGGATCTGTGCGTTTCGAGAACGTCCATCAAATGGGGGATCCCCGTTACTTTCGACGAAAAACACACCGTTTACGTGTGGGTGGATGCGCTTTCCAACTACATCACCGCCCTGGGCTACGGCTCGGAGGACGACAGCCTGTATCAAAAATACTGGCCGGCGGATCTGCATATGACGGGCAAGGAAATCATCCGTTTCCACGCCATCATCTGGCCCGCCATTTTAATGGCGCTCGGCCTGCCCCTGCCCAAACAGGTGTACGGGCACGGCTGGCTGCTCATCGGCGGGGATAAACTTTCCAAATCCAAGCAGGACAAGGTGAAAGCCGAACTCACTGACCCCAAACAGCTCGTTTCGCGCTACGGTTCGGACGCGCTCCGCTATTTCCTGCTGCGCGAAATCCCCTTCGGCAGCGACGGGGTATATACCAACGAGAGCCTGCTCAACCGCATCAATTCCGACCTTGCGAACGATCTCGGCAACCTCGTTTCGCGCACGACGGCGATGATCTGCCAGTATTTCGGCGGCGTTCTGCCCGCGGCAGGCCCGCGCGAGGGAACGGACGGCGAACTGATTTCGGTTGCCGAAAATCTCGGCGCGAACGTAAAAAAGGCAATGGACGCGCTGGACGCCCCCGAGGCGCTCGCGGCGATCTTCCGCCTGGTACAGCGCGCGAACAAATATATCGACGAAACCACCCCGTGGATTCTGGCGAAGGACGAGGGAAAGAAAGCCCGCCTCGGCGCGGTGCTCTATAACCTCGCGGAGTGCATCCGCATCGCGGCGATCTATTTAAAACCCTTCCTCACCGTCGCGCCCGATAAAATCCTCGCCTGCTTCGGCATCGACGGCAAAAAGACCGAAGATTTTTCCGCGGCGAACACCTTCGGCGTTCTCGCGGCGGGAACGGCGGTGGAAAAGGCGCCGCCCGTATTCCCGCGCATCGACGTGAAGAAGGAACTCAAAGAGATCGAGGAGATGTTTGCAAAGAAGGCGAAGGCAGAGCCCGAAAAGAAGGCGCCCGCGCACGAACATACGCAAAAAGAGGAGATCGGCATAGACGATTTCGGCAAAGTGCAGCTTAAAGTTGCGCTCGTTACCGCCTGCGAGAAGGTGGAAAAGAGCAAAAAACTTCTCAAACTCACGGTAAAACTCGGAGAAGAAACCCGCACGGTGGTGAGCGGCATCGCCCTCGCCTATACGCCCGAAGAGATGGTGGGCAAAAAGGTCGTGATGGTAACCAATCTCAAACCCGCCAGACTTTGCGGCATCGTGAGCGAAGGGATGATTTTGTGCGCGGAAAACGAAAAGGGAGAGCTTTCCCTTTTAAAACCCGAGCGCGAAATGGAGGACGGCAGCGAGATCTTCTGATGTTTATCGATACGCACTGCCACTTAAATGACGAAAAATTCGGCGATCTTGACGATGTGATTTCCCGTATGCGGGACGAGGGCGTGCACCTGGCGGTGTGCGCGGGCTACGATCTGCCCTCTTCTTACCGCGCAGCGGAACTCGCCGAAACATACGAAGAGGTGTATTTTACCGCGGGCGTCCATCCGGACGCCGAAAAGAGCGTTTCCAAGCAGAGCCTGAAAGAACTTTCTGCGCTTTGCGCGCATAAAAAATGCCTGGCGGTGGGGGAGATCGGGCTGGATTATCACTATCTGCCCTTCGATAAAGAGGGGCAAAAGCGCGCGTTTGCGGCGCAGATCGAACTCGCGGCGCAGGCAAATCTGCCGTTCTGCGTGCACGCGCGGGACTGCGCGGGCGAACTTCTCCCCTTCCTGCGCGAAAGGGAGGAACTTTTGAAAAACGGGTTCGTGATGCACTGCTATTCGGGCAGCGCGGAAACGGCGCGGGAGCTTGTAAAGCTGGGGGCGTATCTCTCTTTCGCCGGTCCGCTCACCTTCAAAAACGCGCGGAGCTTGCCCGAAGTTGCGGCAAGCGCCCCTTCGGAGCGGCTGCTCACGGAAACGGACAGCCCCTATCTTTCCCCGCATCCGTACCGCGGGGAGCGGAACGAGCCCGCGCGGGTCAGACTCGTCGCGGAGGAACTGGCGCGGATACGGGGAGAAGACGATGCGGCGCTCGCGCTTGCGATCGACGGCAACGCGCGGCGCATTTTTCCGAAATATAAAGGAGCAAAATGAGCGATACTTACGTTTACGAACTGGGAAAAAGTTTATATATCAACCTCACGAACAAGTGCTCGAACGCCTGCACGTTCTGCGTGCGCAACGGGCACGAAGGGTACTTCGGCAACAAACTCTGGCTCAAAAAGGAGCCTTCCGCCGAGGACGTGCTGCACGCCATCGACTTTTCCAAACCCTACGAACAGGTGGTGTTCTGCGGGTTCGGCGAACCGACCGAGCGCCTTGAAGAGCTGCTCGCGGTGGGCAGGGAACTCAAAAAAAGAGGATACGTTACGCGCATCAACACCAACGGTCAGGCCAATCTCGTGCACGGGCGGGACGTTACGGGCGAACTTGCCGAGTGCATCGACTATGCGAACGTCA
>CALVZR010000024.1 GCA_944372565.1 uncultured Clostridia bacterium
GACATTTCCGCGGATTACAAGGCGTTCGACATCGCCAACGAGTTCGTGGTCGGCTACGGGCTGGATTACGCGCAAAAATACAGAAACCTGCCCGAGATCGGCGTGCTCAAACGGGAAATTTACGAAAATTAAGGGGAAGGTATGGAAAAACGGAATATCGTGAACGTAATCAACTTTATCCGCGGCGCGGAGCCCCGCATTCCGGGATTCGATCTGGTAACGCCCGTAAAAGAGCAGATCTCGCTTTTGAAGGAACTGGGGTTGAAGGGCACGTTTTTATTGCAGTACGACGCGCTTACCGAGCCCGTATTCAAAGAGATGCTGCTCGCGGAAGGCGATCGGTTCGAAGTGGGCGCGTGGTTTGAAAGCGTGGAATCGCTCTGCGCCGCCGCGGGCGTTGCCTGGCGGGGCAGGGAGGGCTTTTCCTGGGATTGGTTCGCGGGCGTGAGCATGCTCGCGGGGTATTCGCCCGAAGAGCGGGAAAAGCTGACAGACGCCTATATGACGGAATTTAAAAGCACGTTCGGCAGATATCCCGCCTCTGCGGGGAGCTGGGTGCTGGACGCGCATTCCGTCGCCTATATGCAGAAAAAATACGGCGTGAAGGCCTTCTGCAACTGCAAGGAACAGTACGGCACGGACGGCTATACCCTTTGGGGCGGATATTATAACGGCGGATACTATCCTTCGGTGAACAACGCGCTTATGCCCGCGCAGACCGAAGAAAAACAGATCCCCGCGCCCGTTTTCCGTATGCTGGGCATCGACCCCGTGAGCCAGTACGATTTCGGGATGAGCGCGGCGGGCGGCGCGCCGAAATTGCAGGGCGTGATCACGCTGGAACCCGCCTACACGGGCGCGGAAGGCGGGGGCGGCGTGCCCTCCTGGGTGGATTGGTATTTTGCGAAGATGTTCGGCGGAAACTGCCTTACATACGCCTACGCGCAGGCGGGGCAGGAAAACAGTTTCGGCTGGGACGCGATGAAAGACGGGCTGACCTATCAGTTTAAAAAACTTGCGGAACTGCAAAAAGAAGGGCGCGCGGAGGTGCTCACCCTCGAAGAGACGGGCGAATGGTTTACAAAGAGCTTTCCGCTCACGCCGCCGAGCGCCATCGTGTGCAATACGAACTGGAACGACGGAAAAAAATCCTTCTGGTATAACTGCAAAAATTACCGCGTGAACCTGTTTTGCGAAGAAAATACCCTGCGTATCCGCGATTTTTACGTATTCGACGAAAATTTTGAAGAATCGTATCTTCGCGGCGTATGCGGGGGGAATTACGCGGAGTATATCAACCTGCCCGTGATGGACGGCAACCGCTGGTCGGGCGGCGGCGTGCTCGCGGGGATCTTCTTTGAAACCGCCGCGGGAGAGCCCGTCCGCTTTACGGAAACGGGGTATGCGGAGGACGGATTGTCCGCGCGTTTTCTCTTTCATACGGAGCAGTTCGGAAAGATCGAGGTGCGCGCGGAGGAAAGCGGGCTGAAAATTTCCGCGGAAAAGCGCGCGGAGGAACTTATCCTGCATTTTTGCCGCAACGAGGAAAACGCGGACGCGCGGATGGCGGCGGAAGAGGGGAAAATCGCCTTCGCGTATCGGGGATTTTCGTACGCGCTTGCCCTTGAAAATATGCGTTTCGACGGAGAAAAACTCGCGCTCTGCGGCAAAACGGGCGCGCTCAAAATAAAAGGAGAAAACAGATGAACCTGCAAAGCAAAAAAATCGCCTTTTTGGGCGACAGCATCACGCAAGGCGCGCTCGCCTCTTCCGAGGAAAAAAACTTCGTTACCCTCTTCGGTAAAAACGAGGGGGCAACCGCGCTCAATTACGGGCTGGGCGGCACGCGCATCGCGCGGCAGACCAAGCCGAGCGATCCGCCCCATCACGATCGGGATTTCGTGATGCGTTCGGACGGGATCGAAAAGGACGCGGACGCCGTCGTCGTATTCGGCGGCACGAACGACTACGGCCACGGGGACGCCCCGTTCGGAAAAGAGGGGGATAACACGGTATATACCTTCTGCGGCGCGTGCGAAGTGCTCTTCGGTAAGCTGGATAAAGAATTTCCGCGCGCGGTGAAGGTTGCAATCACGCCGCTCGGCAGGGAGGGCGAGGAGAACCCGCCCGCGGGCAAGCGCCCGCTCGCCGATTACGCGGCGGAAGTGAAAGCGGCCGCGCTGCGGCACGGCTGGCACGTGCTCGATTTCTATTCGATGTGCAAGAGCGATCCGGAGATGGTTGAAGTGCGGAAAAAACTCGCGGACGGCCTGCATCCGGACGATTTCGGGCACGCGATGATCGCGAAAAAAATCGCGGAATTTCTCAAAACGCTGTAAACCGCTTTTGCGGCAAAAGGAAAACAGGTCTTTTTCGGGCCTGTTTTTTTATGTTTTTTACATAACGCGCGGGGGAATGAGTATATTAAGGGTATGAAAACGAGGATAAAACGCGCGGCGGCGTGGACGGCGCTGCTCGCGCTCGCGATGTCTTTTTTTGTTCTGCCCGCGCACACGGAAGGGGAAGGAAGGGAACTTCTGGTATTAATGTATCACCAGCTGCTGCCCGAGGGAAAATCGAAATACATCGTTTCCCCCGAAACGCTGGAAAACGACCTGATCTTTTTAAAAGAAAACGGATATGTTTCCGTAACGGCGGAAGAGGTGATCGCCTATGTGAAAGAAGAGGGCGAACTGCCGGAAAAGCCCGTGCTGATCACCTTCGACGACGGGCACTACAACGCCTATTATTACGGAAAGGACATCCTGCAAAAGCACGGGTTCACCGCGCTCATTTCGATCATCGGCAGGTATTCGGAAAACACCACGGCCACGGGCACGGGCGGGCACGTGCATTATTCCTATCTCACCTGGGAGGAGATCGGGGAGGTGGCGGATTCGGGCGTTTTCGAGCTGGGCAACCATTCTTACGATATGCACAACTTCTCTCCGCGGTTCGGCGCGAAACAAAAACAGGGGGAGAGCGACGAGGAATACCGCCGCGCCCTTCGCGGCGATACGGAAAAACTGCAGGGCGTGCTGGAAGAAAAGTGCGGCGTGCGGCCCAGGGTATATGCCGTTCCGTTCGGTTCGTACAACGCCCTCACGAAAACCGTCCTCGCGGAAGAGGGCTTTGCTATGATGCTCACCTGCAACGAAGGAAAAACAAGGCTGGAGCGGGGCAACGAGGAATGCCTTTACCGCATCAGGCGGTACAACCGCGGTTCGGCGGCCGATCTCGCCAAGTGGCTCTGACCGCCCGCTTTTTTTGCCTCCGAAAACGGGCTTTTACGGGCCCGTTTTTTGTTTTGCCGCTTGTCTGCGGAAAAAAAGTATGTTAAAATAGACGAAAAGCCTGACTTTTTTAAAGTTCGCGTGTCTGTTTTAGTGAAGGTTTTCAAAGAGAAAAGACAAATGGAAAAGAACGAGGCGAAAAAAATCATAGCGCAATATGTAAAGCCGATTTTCGGTTTCGCGCTGAAACGGTGCAAAAACGTGCAGGATGCGGAAGACCTTTCCCAGGAAATCGCGTGGAAGGCGTATCGCGCGCTTTTAGCGCGGGACGACATCGCCGACTGCGAAAGATTTATCTGGACGGTCGCGCACAACGCGCTCGCGAATTATTACCGCGGCAAAAGCGGCGTTTCGGGCGTTTCGTTCGACGAGGCGGAAAACCTGCCGTTTCCGCCTTCCGGAGAAATCGAAACCGGACTGCTCGCGGAAGAGAGCGCCGCAAAACTGCGGAAAGAAATCGCTTATCTTTCCAAGATGCAGCGCGCGATCGTCGTCGCCTATTATTACGAAAATAAAAAGCAAAGCGACATCGCGGAGGAATTTCATATTTCGCCTTCCCTTGTGAAGTGGCACCTCTTTGAAGCCAAAAAAAATCTGAAACGAGGTATGGAAACGATGAAAAATGCACAAACGCAGCAGTTTTCTCCCGTGGAGTTTTCGCGGATGAGTTTTTGCGGCAGCGCGGGAACCATGGGCGGCACGCCTGCTTTTTTCAGGAGCGTTTTAACGCAGAATATCGCATACTGCGCGTATCGGGAGGCGAAAACGATCAACGAAATCGCCGAAGCGTTGGGCGTTTCTCCCGTATATGTCGAAAGCGAGGCCGAATTTCTGGAAGAATACGGATATCTGGTGAAACGGGGCGGAAAATATCTTGCAAACCTGCTGATCGAAGAAACGGACGGGGAAGGGGAAAAGATTTTGCGCCTGCGCGAGGAAATGTACGGCGCGGCGGCGAAAATTTTCGCAAACGATCTGTACAACGGTTTGTTGCAGAGCGGTTTGCTGAAAAGCGACGGCATCGAATGCGCGTTCAAAGAGGACGAAAATTATCTGCTCTGGGCGCTCGTTCCCTTTATCGCGGCAAATTGCGAGAACGGGCGTGCGGAGGAAAAAATCTCTTTTGAAGAGACGGCTACCATCCGCCCGGACGGCGCCTGCGATATCGCGAGCGTCAGCGTGAAATCGGAGGGGGAAAAGCGGATCAGGTACAACGCGTCTTTTTCAAAATGGCGCGGGCCGAGCTGGATAAGCTGCAACGGGCATATGCTCTGGTGCTGCCGCTCCGAGTGGACGGACGAAAAGCAGAAATGGGAATATTTTGAATACGTTTCTTCTAAAAATCTGAAACTTCTCTGCCGCGTGCAGAACGGGGAACCGCTTTCGGAGGACGAATACGCGTCTTTGGCGCAGCAGGGGCTGATCAGGATGGAAAAAGAACCCGTTTTGCAGATCGTGTGGCTGAAAACGGAGGAGATCAAGGAAAAGCTGCTCGGCTTGGGGAGAGAGATCAACTTGAAGCGGGGAAGGGAATTGCAGAAATTAAAAACGCGCTATGTAAAGGCGCTTTTAGATTCCACGCCCAAACACCTGCGGAAAATGCAGGCGTACGAACTGCAGTTTTTATTCCGTGCGGACGGATGGTTTTTGTTGTACTGCATAGAAGAACTTCTGCAAAGCGGAAAACTGCGCCCGCCGAAGGAGGAGCAGAGAAAACCCCTGATGACCGTTGCCGCGGTGCTGCGCTGAATGTTTTCTCATTCACGGCATCTGCATTTTGGCGGAAATATAAGAAATAAAAAAGGGAAACGGCCTGTTTTCGGGCAGTTTTCCTTTTATCGGCATTTTGAGCGTTATGTTTTAATCAACGAAATCGTTTCGCCGTTTATGCGGATTTCCTTGGACAGCATTTTTAACGCGCGTTCCAATCGAGAGGTGATCGAATCGCTCATACGGGAAAAACCGAGTTGATTATTGCTTGCACTCCGTAAGGATTTAACAGCTTAACCTGGAAGAAGTTGCACAAATACATATTCTACTGGAACACCAAGAGAATTTCTCTCAAACTAAAAGGAATGAGCCCGGTACAATACCGAACTCATTCCCATACAATTTAATTAATTTTTTGTCCTTTTTTTGGGGTTCACTTCAAAAACAATACGAACCTTGACGATATAAAGTCAGGGTTCGTATTATTTTGATTTGGTGCACCCGGCGGGGATCGAACCCACAACCTTCAGCGTCGGAGGCTGACACTCTATCCAATTGCGCTACGGATGCATATGCGCGGCAACTGCCGCGTTTTTTATTTTTGTTCGGTTTTGTCTTTTTCTCCTTTTTCCGCGTCCTCGTCGCCTTTCAGAAGATGCAGGAGCTTCTTTTCCGGTTTCTTTTCGGGTTCCGGCTCTTCGGCGTGTTTTGTCACGCGGATTTCCAGCACCTTTTTCACCGTGGATTTGGTTACCTCGATCTCGAGGCCGTTATAACTGAATTTTTTGCCCACGGCGGGGATACCGCCGAGTTGTTCTATCACCCAGCCGCTCACCGTGCTGGCATCGAAATTATCGTATTCGTCGTTGTCTATGCCGTAATATTCAAAGAAATCCAAAAGCGAGGCGTTCGCGTCGAATACCGTCGTGTTTTCGTCGATCGGGCGGCAGAAGGAAACTTCCTCGTCGTGTTCGTCCCAGATCTCGCCCACCAATTCTTCCAAAATGTCTTCCAGCGTTACGATGCCGCTCGTGCCGCCGTATTCGTCCAGCACGATCGCCATGTGCGCCTTTTTGCGTTGCAGCTGTTTGAGCAGGGCGGAGATCTTGATATGTTCGGTGGTATAAAACACGCTCTGCAGATAGGGGGAGATGTCCTTTTTCCCCTTTAAGTACGCCTGGAAGAAATCCTTCTCGTGCAGAATCCCCACGATGGTATCGATGCTTCCCTTATACACGGGGATGCGGGAATACCCTTCCTCTTCGAAGATGTTCTTGATTTTATCCGTCGGCGTGCCGAGTTCCACCGCGGTGATGTTCACGCGGGGGATCAGGATATCCGCCACTTCCAGATCGTCGAATTCGATGACCGAACGGATGAGGTTGGTTTCTTCCTGTTTGAGCGTGCCGCCGCTCTGCGCCTCTTCGACCATGGTCATGATCTCGTCCTCGGTGACGACGGCGGTATTTTTCAGTTTGAATATCCTGGCGAGCAGCCATTTCCATCCCGAGAAAAGCAGGTTCACGGGGTATAAGATCACCTTGAAGAAGATGAGAACGGGATACCCCGCCATCGCGAATTTTTCCGGATAGACGTTCGCGATCATCTTGGGCGTGATTTCCCCGACGAGGAGGACCGCCACCGTTGCGACCGCTGTGGAAACGGTCGCCGCCGTCGCCTGGTTGGCGATCAGAAGGCCGAACAACAGCCCCGAAAGGGTACTGGTCGTGATATTTACGATGTTGTTCCCCACCAGGATGGTGGAGATCAGGCTGTCATATTTTTCGGCAAGGCGCAGCGTTTTTTCCGCGCGCGTACTGCCGTTTGCGCTCATCGTTTTCAGTTTGAGCTTGTTGGCGCAGGAATACGCCGTTTCCATCGCCGAAAAGAATCCCGATAACAAAAGCAATACGACGATTGCGATTAGTAAGGGGATTGTGCCGTCAGGCATAAAAGAGAAATCCTCCCTGAAAAATATATTTGTTTATTATTATATAGTAAATCTTTCGAAAATGCAAACTATTTTCGCTCATTTGCAAAAAAAGGGACAAACCTCTAAAGTTTTATAATTGTATCGAAAAGTATGGAAGTGCTTTTCGGTACAATTTTTTTTATTAAACGGGCGGCGGCATTACGCAAAGGAGAACAGAGTATGAAACGGAAGTATGTAGCTATTGAACAGGCAATCGCTTGGGGCAAAGAGTTTTACGGCATTGAGGAAAATTGCGGCATTTGTGCCGCTGTTGACGTGTCGGATATGGGCTATTGTAAGGACGGTATAACGCGTTGGTATTATTTTGACATGGACGGCGTGCCGTGTTATACGCTTAAATTTTGAGTGCATGGAAGCTGTGCTATCGGCTATACGGGCAAATATATTTGACAAAGGAGAAAGCGAAACAATGAAGAACGGAACACAAAAGTACATTGAAACGGTCGCGTATCTCGGGAAATTATACGACTTTGCAAACGCCGAACTGTTTGGCGGAGAACTTATAAAGCCCGTAATCACGATACAGCGCGACGAGCGGAATAAAACGCACGGCTGGTGGTCGTTGGGGCAAGTTTGGAAAGAGAGTGCAGACGACGACGGAGAACACGAATTGAACATGACGGCGCAAAGCCTGAATCGCTCTATCGGAGAGATAGCGGCAACGCTGATACACGAAATGTGTCATCAGTATGCGAGTTGCAACAATCTTCAAGATACTTCCCGTTCGGGGTCGTATCACAACAAACTTTTCAAGAAGATAGCGGAATCGCACGGATTAAAAGTGAGTTGCGAAGAAACGATAGGCTGGTCGCATACCGAATTGACCGAAGAAACGGCGGAAAAGCTGGCAGGGTTTACGGCAGAAAATCCCCCCTTGGTGATTTACCGTCTGCCCGTAGTAAAGGGACAAACGGTAAAAACATCAAGCACAAGGAAATATGTATGTCCCGTATGCGGGCAATCTGTACGGGCGACAAAAGCGGTAAATATCATTTGCGCGGATTGTAATGAACCTATGCAAGAAGAAAAATTATAAAAGGACGG
>CALVZR010000025.1 GCA_944372565.1 uncultured Clostridia bacterium
TAACGTACGCCCGCAATTATACCGACGTGGACGATAAGATTATCGCCAAATCCAACGAAACGGGCATTCCCGCGGATCAATACGCCGCGGAGATGATCAAAAACATCGACGGGCAGATGGCGCGCCTCCGCGTGGGCGAACCCACGCTGTGGCTCAAAGCCACCGAAACCATCGGGGAAATCGAAGATTTCATCCGCGCGCTCATCGAAAAAGGGCACGCTTACGCCACCGAAAAGGGGGACGTTTACTTTTCCGTGGAAAGTTTCCCGGGATACGGCAAACTTTCCCACCGCAACCTCGAGGACGCCGCCAACGGCGTGCGCGTGGAAAACGACGAACTCAAAAAGAATCCCCTCGATTTCGCCCTCTGGAAGGCGGCGAAACCGGGCGAACCGAGCTGGCCCTCCCCCTGGGGCGACGGGCGGCCGGGCTGGCACATCGAATGCTCTGCGATGAACCGCAAGGCGTTCGGCGACAGGATAGACATTCACGGCGGCGGCAGGGACCTCATCTTCCCCCACCACGAAAACGAAATCGCCCAGAGCGAGGCGCTCACGGGAAAGCCCTTCGCCGATTACTGGATCCATAACGGGTTGATCAAGGTGAACGGGCAGAAGATGAGCAAATCTCTGGGCAACAGCCTGCTCTTAAAGGATCTTTTGGACAGGTATTCGCCCGAGACCATCAAGTTCGCGCTGCTGCAGACCAACTACCGCGGGGACATCAACGTAACGGATACGCTCTTTCCCGAGGCCGAAAAGCACCTCGCCGAATTCTACGAAGTTTTCCGCGCCGCGGAAAAACTCGGGGAAATCGCGGGCGAAAATCCCGCCGTCGACGAAAAGTTCGACGCCGCGATGGACGACGATTTCAACACCGCCCTCGCGCTGAGCGATTTATTCGGCTATTTCAAAGCGGCGCGCGCCAAGATCGCCGCGGGAGATAAGAGCGTGCTCGCCGACCTCGCGCAGATCAGAAAGACCTATTCCCTGCTGGGGCTGTTTGAAACCGCGCCCGAAACTTTCCTCGCCGCCTGCGGCGCGCGGGAAGAGGCCGTTCCCGAAAACGTGAAGGCGATCGCCGAAGAGCGCCTCGCCGCGCGCAGGGAGAAAAACTGGGCGAAATCGGACGAACTCAGGGAAAAACTCGCCTCCATGGGATATGCCGTGAAGGATTCCAAAGAAGGATATACGCTTACGAAAAACTGAAAGGACGTTTTATCATGAACAAACTGACATCGGAAGAACTGAGAGAAAAATTTCTGCGCTTTATGGAGAGCAAGGGGCATAAAATCATCCCCTCCGCCTCCCTCATTCCCGAAAACGACCCCACGGTGCTGTTCACCACGGCGGGCATGCACCCCCTCGTTCCCTACCTTCTCGGGCAGAAACACCCCGAAGGTACGCGGCTGACCGACGTGCAGAAATGCGTGCGCACGGGCGACATCGACGAGGTGGGCGACGATTCGCACTGCACGTTCTTTGAAATGCTCGGCAACTGGAGTCTGGGCGATTATTTCAAGAAAGAGGCCATTTCGTGGAGTTTTGAATTTTTAACTTCGCCCGAATATCTCGGCATCGACAAAGACCGCCTCGCGGTGAGCGTGTTCGCGGGCGACGAAACCGCCCCCCGCGACGAGGAGAGCGCACGCCTTTGGGAAGAGGCGGGCATCCCGAAAGAGCGCATCTTCTTCCTCCCCCGCAAAAACAACTGGTGGGGTCCCGCGGGTTTGACCGGTCCCTGCGGCCCGGATACCGAAATGTTTATCGACCGCGGTTACGAAAAGTGCTCCGATACCTGCTCCCCCGCATGCGACTGCGGCAAATACATCGAGATCTGGAACGACGTGTTCATGCAGTATTTCAAGAACGCGGAGGGCAAATACGAACCGCTCAAACAGAAAAACGTGGATACGGGTATGGGGCTGGACAGAACGCTGTGCATCCTCAACGATGTGAAATCGGTTTACGATACCGACCTCTTTGAAACCGCCAAGGCGAAAACCGAGGAGCTGACGGGCAGAAAATACGACGAAAGCGCCGAAGTGCGCCGCGCGTTCCGCATCATTTTGGACCACGTGCGCACGGCGACCTTTATGATCGGCGATCCGCGCGGCATCACGCCTTCCACCGTGGATCAGGGGTATGTGCCCCGCCGCATCATCAGAAGGGCGGTTCGTTTCGGCAGGAACATCGACCTGCCCCAGGGCGCGCTCGGCAAGATCGCCGAATGTTTCATCGAAAAATACAAGGCGGTCTATCCCGAACTCGAAACCAACCGCGAACGCATCCTCGGCGAGCTCGACAAGGAAGAGCAGAAATTTTCCAAGGCGCTCGTCGGCGGGCTGAAAGAATTTGAAAAGGTCGTTTCCCGTTTAAGCGGCGATACGATCGACGGAAAAACGGCGTTTCACCTCTACGACACTTTCGGATTCCCCGTGGAGATCACCAAAGAACTCGCCGCGGAAAAGGGCATCAAGGTAGATGAAAAGGGCTTTGCCGCCGCGCTCGAAGAACATCAGCAGAACTCCAAGGCGGGCAGCGAACAGCGTTTCAAATGCGGCCTTGCGGATACCGAGGCGCAAACCGTGAACCTGCACACCGCCACGCACCTGCTGCATGCGGCGCTCAAAAAGGTGCTCTCCGACGACGTGAGCCAGCGCGGCTCCAACATCACGGCGGAACGGCTGCGTTTCGACTTCAACTTCCCCCGCCCCATGACCAAGGAGGAGATCGCGGAAGTGGAAAAGCTGGTGAACGAGGCCATCGCCGCCAAAGTGGACGTCACCTGCGAGGAAATGACGGTGGAAGAGGCCAAAGCGCAGGGCGCGGTGGGATTGTTCGAATCCAAATACGGCGACAGGGTGAAGGTATATACCATCGGCAGTTACAGCAAAGAAATCTGCGGCGGCCCGCACGCGAAGAACACGGGGGACCTCGGCACGTTCGTCATCACGAAAGAACAAAGCTCTTCGAGCGGCGTGCGCCGCATCAAGGCGGAACTCCGCTGAAAATTTTATTTCAAAAGATCCCGGCCGGCGGAAACACAACACAGAACGCCGCCCCGCCGAAACAAAAACGAACGGATGCGCCCGTTCTCCGAAAATCGGAGAACGGGCGTTTTTTGTTCCGATTTGTTTTGAAAAGCGCGTTTTTCTTTCGATTTTTATGGCGGGCGCAGACGCTTGTTTTCTTCCTTTTCGCCTTTTTTAAAAAAAGTGCGGTTTTTCGCGAAAAGCATTTGACAAACGCGGCGAAACAGAGTAAAA